>JBCDEN010000429.1:0-4311 GCA_039179715.1 Pseudomonadota bacterium | reverse complement strand
GTGAATTCCAGGATACTGATGCCGCAGGTGAGCCGTTTTTTCCGCCGGCACCCCGGTATCGAACTGCATCTGGCCTCCGAAATCCGGAATGTCAGCCTGACACGGCGAGAGACCGACATGGCAATCCGCCTTGGCCGTCCGCGCGATGGTGGCCACAATGTCACGGCGAAACGGATTGCGGTTCTTGAACATGCGGCATACGGGCCGGCGGGCGTGGCTGCCGGCGATCTTCCCTGGATCAGCTATCATGAGAACATGAGCTTCCTGCCGCAGGCGCGCTGGATGTCGGAGCATCTGAAAATGTCTGGACCCGGCATCGCCGGCATCCGTCCAAGCGATCTTGAAGGTGTGATTGAAGCGGTCGCTTCCGGCATCGGCCGGTCGATCATTCCGAAAATGATTGCCGAAACGGATCCTCGCCTGCAGGTTCTGAGCGAGCCGAAGCCGGACCTGCAGCGGGAGGTCTGGTTGCTCCAGCATGCTGATCAGGCGGGACTTGCCCGCATGCTGGCGGTCAGCCGCTGGGTCGAAAGCGTGTTCTCCTGATCCTTGCGCGTGCAGTCTCTGCAAGGCAGGCGCGCAGTGCGCTCTGATACAAACCGTTACAACAAATCCATTCGAGCCCGGTGGAACTTGATTAAGATGCGCCGGGTCACCTGACTCTGAAGTTCGACTCAAGTTGCAGCGGGCTTCGAATGAACTTCAAGTTCAAGAAGGTGACTGGTAAGTCTATGTTTCTAGTGCGGTTACCGAATTTGAAGTTCGCTACGAAGGCTGCTGGAGCAATGATGCGAACGTCAAATTCACCGAACTAGGTGTGGAACTGTGCGCACCTTCGCATAATTCAGGGAGCAACGTGATGAACGACATGACCCCGGTTCGCCGCATGACGGCGAAGGATTTTCCCCAGGAACTGCTGGATCTTTATGATTACTATGCCCACGGCAAGATCACGAAACGTGAATTCTTGAATGGCGCGGCGAAATTCACCGTTGCAGGCATGACGGCGGCCATGCTCCTGGATCAGCTGTCGCCCAACTATGCGCTCGCACAGCAGGTCGACCCCGACGATGGGTCCATCGAAACCCAGCGGATCACCTATCCATCGCCCAATGGCCATGGCGAGGTGAATGCGTATCTGGTGAAACCGGCAGGCGTGACAGGAAAGCTTCCGGCCGTGCTGGTCATTCACGAGAACCGGGGCCTGAACCCCTATATCGAGGACGTCGCCCGGCGTCTGGGCAAGGCCGGGTTCATGGCAATGGCCCCGGATGGGCTGACGTCGGTCGGGGGCTATCCGGGCACGGATGACAAGGGACGCGAACTTCAGCGCACCGTCGACAGGGAAAAGCTCCTGAACGATTTCTTCGCAGGCTTTGAGTACTTGCTCAACAGCGACGACAGCACGGGCAAGGTCGGTGCGGTCGGCTTCTGCTACGGCGGCGGCGTGGTCAATGCGATCGCGGTCGCCTATCCGGAGCTCGCCGCCGGTGTGCCGTTCTATGGACGCCAGGCGGATGCCGCAGATGTTCCGAAGATCCAGGCGCCGCTGATGTTGCAATTCGCCGAACTGGATGAGCGCATCAACGCTGGCTGGCCGGCGTACGAAGAGGCCCTCAAGGCGAATGACAAGGACTACGTCGCGCACATGTATCCAGGCGTCAATCACGGCTTCCACAACGACACGACGCCCCGCTTCGATCAGGAAGCCGCAAAGCTCGCGGAAGAGCGCACTGTTGCGTTCTTCAAGGAACACCTGATGTAGAACCGAGAGCGGGTGCGGGATTTCAGATCCCGCACCCGCATTCTCCTGCGTTCCCGCCCCGCAATCAGGTATCGAGAATTTCCGTCTCGTCGATCTTGATGTCGAAACCTTCAAGCCCGACATAGTGACGCTCACGCGAGGCGAGCAGGCGAATGGAACTGACGCCGAGATCCTTCAGGATCTGTGCACCCAGGCCGACTTCCCGCCACTGTTCCTGACGGGCCTGCGCGGAGCCGTGTTCTTCCGTCTCGGCGGCTTCGAAGTCCGAACGGGCGCGCCGCGACTGGTGCGCAACCCCGACCGATCCTTCTCTCAGGAAAACGATGACGCCGCGTCCGCGGTCGGCAAAATGCGTCATGATCTGGTCAAGCGGCCTGGCGTCTCCAAAGACATCGTCCAGCACCGACTCAAGCTGCAGGCGCACCGGAACGCTGCGGCCATCGAGGATATCGCCATAGACGATTGCAAGGTGATGCATCGGATCGTAGGGCGTTGAATAGGTCATCGCGTAGGCCGGACCGGCAATCGTATCGACCGGTTGTTCGTTCACGCGTTCGACCATGCGCTCGGTTCGCTGGCGCCATGCGATCAGGTCCGAGACCGACACCATTTTGAGATCGTGTTCGGACGCGAATTCCGCAACCTGCGCCCCGCGTTTGACAGTGCCGTCGTCATTGACCAGTTCGCTGATCACGCCGACCTCTTCAAGACCGGAAAGGCGGCACAGGTCAACAGCGGCTTCCGTGTGCCCGGAGCGCATCATCACGCCGCCTTCCTTGGCAACCAGCGGGAAAATGTGGCCGGGACGGACAAAATCATCGGCGGCGACATTGGGGTTTGCGAGCGCATGAACCGTCGCACAACGCTCCTCGGCCGAAATGCCGGTTGTCAGGCCCTGCCGGTAGTCGACGGAAATGGTGAAGGCGGTCGCCAGCGGCGCGTCGTTTTCCGCCACCATCGGGTCGAGACGCAGCCGGCGCGCATTGGCAACCGTCATGGGTGCGCAGATGATCCCGGATGTGTGACGGACCATGAAGGCCATCTGTTCGGAGGTAATCTTGGACGCCGCGACAATCAGGTCGCCTTCGTTTTCGCGGTCGTCATCGTCGGTCACGACCACCATCTCTCCACGTTCGAACGCGCGGATTGCTTCTGCGACACGGGCCTGGGACACGGGATGCTCCTTGGTTGTGGACAGTCCGAGAAAATCGTTGGGCGTAACGGCACCATCAGTCGCGATGGCGATCTTGCGGGCCATGTCCCGCGACACCCAGACGTTCGGATCGTTGCAAAGGGCTGATACAGACGCAGGCGACAAATCGGCCCGGCGCGCAAATGCGCTCCGTCCTTCACCGCTCTGCAAAAGCCATTGGTCGAGTCTCATGACCATGCATATACGCAGGTTCCTATTCAGTCTCAAGAGAAACCTGGAAGAAATTTCAGTGATACTGAAAAGAAAGACTCAGTTCGTTTTGACGAACTCGGCTGCCCGCGACACGAAGGCGGGCACCATCCAGCGCTCTTCCAGACCCTGTTCAGCACACAGGCCCGTCAGGTCTTCCTGCAGGTAGGACCGATAGTAAGGCTCATGAAAAAGCTGCGGAAACACCGACAAAAGACCGTCATAATCCGGCACGTCGCCGGTCTGCAGACTGTCGACGAACAGGAAGGAGCCGCCGGGTTTCAGAACTCTTGAGACCTCGGCGATCACCTGACGTCGGATCTTGGGCGGCAACTCGTGGAACAAGAACACGCAGGAAAGAACATCGATCGAGGCATCGGCGAAGGGCAGTTGCTCGGCCATGGCCGTGACATGGCTTGCGCGATGCGATTTCAGCCGTTTCCGCGCAACGTTCAAATAGGGCTCAGAGAGGTCGAGCCCAACGCCGCGCAGCCGTGGAAAGGCCGTGAGGGCAGGGCGCAGCAGACCACCGGTCCCGCAGGCAATATCGACATAGGCGACTTTGCGCTGATCCTTCTGTTTCAGGATATTCGCAAAAGGAACCAGTGCCTTGCGGCGCATGGCCGCCGTTGCGCCCGAAAACAGGACATCAACCTGGAAATCGTAAAGCTTGGCGCTGTCTTCACTCAACCAGCCGTCGGTCTGAAAATGGAAGTTCTGGCGGTAGTAGCGCGGCAGCGCGTCGGCGAAGCCCGTTTTCTCTTCATTGACTTCCTGGTGCGCACCCGTTGCCCGCCGCCGTGCGACTTCCGGAACGTCCTCGAAAAACGCCCGGCTGGTATCGAGCAACTCGCGCGGTGACAGCGTCCCGTCCGACGGCATCGGATAAAGACCCTCTTCGACCGCTTTCAGGTCTTCGGCGAAAAGCTTGAAAATGTCCGCAAGCATGCGCCTTTGCCCGGGAACAGGGCCTTCAGGAATAACCTTCGGCGCTTCCGGCAGCTCTTTCTGGATGCGTTTGTTCATGCGGCGCATGGCTTCGGAGTGAAGCGTATAAAGCGCAACCCGGCTTCCCTGGTGCAGCGCGTAACGCGTCCGCCGGGCAAGGCTTGCGACAGGTGGAAGGCTGCGTCCGGCACCGGGC
>JBCDEN010000427.1:0-4322 GCA_039179715.1 Pseudomonadota bacterium | reverse complement strand
TGGAAAGTGGATCGGAACGTGCCAGCGTGGCGGGGATGACGAGCCGAGGCAACGACAAAAGCCGCCACAAACGATGACGGACCAGACGGGCAACAACGAGGCACTTCCGGAAACTGGCGAAACACGCATCAACCGGGACTGGACCCGATCCCTCAGCCTGCTCGTGATTTGCATTGGCATCGTCGCCGCGTCGGTCTACGGCGTCCAGTCTGAACCAAGCAGCTACTATGAGCACCGCTTTCACAGCGGTTCATTCATCATGCTGCCCGTTTTTTCGGTTCTTTCCGTTTTCGTTCTCTACCGGTGTTTTGTTCCCTGGGGCGCGCCTGTGCGGATCAACGTGGATGGTTTTGCCGATCTTCGTGCCGGCAAGGGCGAGATCCCCTGGAGCGAGATCAGCAATGTCGTGCGCAAGGGGGAGTACGTGTCGCTGACGCTGCGCAGGAAATACGCCAGATCCTACCCGTTCTCCCTTACCCAGAAGGCGCTCAAGGCATCGCGAAAGTCGGCCGGACCGACCCACCTTCTGGTCGCCGCCTGGTGCCTGAAAACCAACAGCCATCACCTGTTGGACACGATCGCGGCCTACAGAAACAACAGTTGAATATCAGCTTTACGCCGTCCCGGATCCGACCCGGGACATGCGCCGTCTTTAATCGCCATGGTGTTGCGGCTACTGGATCGCGGCCATTGCGCGGCTGAACCCGGTCAGGGGGATTTCGATTGCCTGCCTTTTGTCGGCTGCGGGCGCAAAATCCACCTTGAGCTTTGCGCCGGCCTTCATGGCATCGATCATGCCCGGGGATGCCGGCGCTGAGAGAAAGCACCCCTGCGTGTTGCAGCTGCCAATCTCAAAGTCACCCAGAGGGCTGCCGTCGACCGACAGATTGATCTGACCGGGAATATGAATTCCGAGCGGCAGCATCATCTGCATGACCGGGTTCGCCTTGTTTGCCGGGTAGATGATGTCGACCTTGAGCAGCAGCCGGCGATTTTCCTGCGTCCGGACGCTTTGCGAGGATTCGCAGATCAGGGCCTCGGATGTTCTGGACGCACCAATGCAGCGCGTCTGCCAGAGAACGTCCTTGTCGGATTTTGGTGCCGTTTCCTGTGCGGCGGCGGGATCGGTAAAACCCGGCAGGCAGAAAAGGAATGCAGCCGGGAGACAGTGCTTAAGGGAAACCATGGGGCCTTCATTTGTCTGTGCGTCTGGCGCTCAGGCAAGCAATCTGCCAGTGACCGGTCCCCCACGACGAGTCGATACGACATGATGCGGCTTCGAGGCGGTTTTTTCAATGGATACTGTGTATTTTAACACTGCCGAAACCGGAATCGGCCAAATGCCGCCAGGGGAAAAAACTATTCCTCATCCGAGCTGAGCTTTGAAAACAGGTGCCCGGAACTTCGCGGACAGGCAAATTACATTAGAGCCATCAAACTGGGACTGGAGACCCTGAACGATGGCGAACCGCCGCGGTGACAAAGTGAAAACGCTGAAAAGGCCGGAAGACCGGCTCGATGTGTTTCCCGCATTCATGAAAGTCGCGGGCCGGCGCGTTCTTGTTGTCGGGCATGGCGGTGAAGCAGCTGCGAAAGTCCGGCTGCTGGGCGAAACCAACGCCCAGATCGTCGTCATCGCAAAAGAGATCGAAGCCGATCTCAGTGAAGCGGTCGAACTTTTCCGGGCCGAATATATAGCGGAAGAGTTCCGCCCTGCGCATCTGGCGGATGCCGCGCTCGTTTTTTCCGCGCGCGAAGACTGGGATCTCGACAAGGCGGTTGTCGATGCCGCACGGATCATGGGTGTGCCGGTCAACGCGGTCGATAAACCCGAGCTTTGCGATTTCTACACCGGCGCGCTCGTCAACCGGGCGCCGATTGCCGTTGCCATCACCTCGACCGGGGTCGGCCCCGTCTTGTCCCGGCACATCCGCGCGCGCATCGAGGCGATGCTGCCGCGCGCGACCGGTGAGCTGGCGCGTCTTGCGGAGAGCTTCCGCGATGCGGCAACAAAGGTTATTCCTGACGGCGCCCTGCGCCGGAATTTCTGGGCGCGGTTCTTCTCTGGTGCGGTCGCGACAAACCTTTATGCCAGCAAGCCGGAGACAGCACGGGCAGAGGCGCAGCGCCTCCTGAACGGCATGGCGGACGAGCCGGGTTTCGTCTGGCTGGTCGGCGCCGGTCCCGGTGCCGAAGATCTTCTGACGCTTCGGGCGCAGCGTCTTCTCCAGGAAGCGGATGTCATCGTCCATGACGCGCTTGTGCCCGCAAGTGTCGTCGCCATGGGCCGGCGCGATGCGGAACGGATTTCGGTCGGCAAGCGCAAGGGTGCACACTCCGTCGCGCAGTCCGAGATCTGCGATCTGCTTGTCGGGTTGGGCGAAAAGGGATTGAAAGTCGTGCGCCTCAAGGCGGGAGATCCGATGATCTTCGGCCGTGCGGCAGAGGAAATGGAGGCACTCCGCGCGTGTGGGATCGGGTTCGAGATTGTTCCCGGCGTGACTGCAGCCTTTGCCGCCGCGGCATCTGCCCAGATCCCGCTGACCCTGCGCGGCGTTGCCTCCAACCTCGTCTTCGCAACCGGGCACAACGCCAAGTCCGAAACACTGCCGGATTGGGCCGGACTTGCGCTGAAGGGCGCAACGGTTGCCGTTTACATGGGCCGCACCGTTGCCGCTGCCGTGGCCGACAAGATGATCGGAGCAGGCCTGCGCCCTGAGACCCCGGTTGCCGTTGTCGAGAATGCCGCGCATGCGGACGAGCGCCTTTTCGCCGGAACGCTGTCGGAGCTCGCTGTCCTGTCCAACCGCGAGGAAATCGACGGACCGGTCCTCATTGTCATTGGCGAGGCCGTCGGCCACGCCGCCCTGATCAAGGCCGAACCGCTGGCGCCGCTTGAAGTCGTGCGCGCGGCGGTCGCCTGACGAAAGAGAGTAGATGAAATGAAGGCTATTACCGCCAACCGCCTTTTGAACGGCGACGTTGTCTGGCTCGGAGAAAACGGCAGCTGGGTCGAACGTGTCACGCTGGCCCGGATCTTTGAGGGAAAGGACCAGGTTGCCGAGGGACTGGCCATCGGTCAGGAGGCCGAAAGGAACCAGGAAGTCGTCGGTGTTTACGACATGGGTGTGACACTGGAAGACGGCGTCGTTGTTCCCGTCCGCCTGCGCGAGCGCATTCGCGCCGCCGGACCGACCACGCACCCGCAATTCGGCAAACAGGCCCAGGCGGTTTCCGCCTGATCAGTAATGCTATCGGGGCTGCGCCGGCACGAGGGAAACCGGCAGCGCGCCACAGGAGAGAAGACCGATGTACCGCTATGACGAATTTGACGCGAGTTTTGTCAATCAGCGCACCGAACAGTTCAAGGACCAGGTGCGCCGCCGCCTTGCGGGAGAGCTGTCCGAGGAGGAGTTCAAGCCGCTTCGCCTGATGAACGGGCTGTACCTGCAGCTGCATGCCTACATGCTCCGTGTTGCGATCCCTTATGGCACGCTGAACGGCCGCCAGATGCGCAAGCTCGCGCATATCGCGCGGACATATGACAAGGGCTATGGCCACTTCACCACGCGGCAGAACATCCAGTTCAACTGGCCGAAGCTTGAAGACACGCCCAAGATCCTGGAAGAGCTTGCAGAAGTCGAAATGCACGCGATCCAGACGTCCGGCAATTGCATCCGCAACGTGACGGCGGACCATTTTGCCGGTGCGGCGGCTGACGAGATCGCCGATCCGCGTCCTTATGCCGAAATCCTGCGGCAATGGTCGTCGCTGCATCCCGAATTCTCGTTCCTGCCGCGCAAGTTCAAGATCGCGATCACCGGTGCACCGAACGACCGCGCTGCCGTTCAGGTGCACGACATCGGTCTGCAGCTGGCACGAAACGATGACGGTGAGATCGGGTTTGTCGTCTATGTCGGCGGCGGACTTGGCCGCACACCCATGATCGGCCGCAAGGTACGCGACTTCCTGCCTGAAGAAGACCTCTTGGCCTATTCGGAAGCCATCTTGCGTGTCTATAACCGCTACGGCCGGCGCGACAACAAGTATAAGGCGCGGATCAAGATCCTCTTCCATGAAACGGGTCTTGAGGAACTGAAGGTCGACATCGAGGCGGAATTCGAAAAGATCCGTTTCGGCGTGCTGCGCCTTCCGGACGAGGAAGTCCGCCGCATCGAAGCCTATTTTGCGCCGCCACCGCTCGAAGTCGGCCCGTCGGTCTCGGCAACGGTCGAGGCGCGCCGCGAGCAGGACGCCGGTTTTGCCCAGTTCCTGGCGCACAACCTGAACCCGCATCGTGTGCCGGGCTACACGTCCGTAAC
>JBCDEN010000348.1:0-5135 GCA_039179715.1 Pseudomonadota bacterium | reverse complement strand
TTTTCGGTGAGAGCGCATCCACGATCTGACTTGAGGGCGACTGCTCGGTCAATGATGCCAGTTTCGGAGACTTGAGGCAAAAAACACCCGTGTCCGAACCATCTTCGGCATAAACGACCCGCGTGTAGGCAATGGGTATGTCTGCAGCGCGCAAGTGCGGGAGAAGTTGTGACGTTTTTTCAATCGCCGCATTGATATTACCGCCGCCGAACAGTTCCGGGTCTGCAAACCCGTTGACGAAGTCGACGAGGATGGCTGCCGGTCTTTCACCGAAGCCGCTTTTTCCGCCGTATCCCTGGCGTTTGTAAATTGCGAGTTCATCCATTGTCTGGTTCGCCAAATCGCCTGCAGATCAGATCTGTCCAACTGAGAATAGAATAGATCAAAACGCGAAGCCACGGAAACGCAACTTCTGCACGCTTCCGCCTCGGGCGCGATTTCCTGGAAGTGAGGGTAATGCTTTTAAGCTACAGAAATTGCGCGATGTGGCAGCGGCCTGCGTCGACTGGTCGCTGCCGAGGCGGCGAGTATGTAAACACTTCGCTGACGCAAAGCCGAAGCTGTGCAGAGAAATTATTACTAATTCTCATTTAAATCTGAGTATTACAGCCGGAAACGATCCCGCCAGTAAGACTAAGATACCCTTTAACATATTTTTCTTAAAAAATCGGTTCAGAACCCTATCCAAGGAAGCGTGCGCAATACACGTCGCTTCGTTCGGAAACATGCCTTGTCATAAGTATAATTTTCGTCTCTATATGCAGCCACGCACAAAAGTCGGGGCATGAGGGGGACATTGCTCTTTCCTGTCGTCCACGATTCCACATTTCTGGCCAGACCTGGTCACCATCTTGGAGCGACATATGTCACAAGCCCTAAAGATCGGCACACCCAAGGAAATCTTTCCCGGGGAGGCCCGCGTGGCCATGACCCCGGAATCCGCAAAACAGCTGCAAAAGCTCGGCTACACCTGTCTCGTGCAAAGCGGTGCCGGGAAAGCGGCCGGATTTTCCGACGAGGCTTACAAGGAAGCCGGTGCCGAGATTGCCAAGACGGCACCCAGCCTCTGGAAGCAGTCCAATATCGTCGCCAAGGTGCGCCAGCCGGAAGAAAAGGAACTGGGCTACCTGACGGACGGCAAGACCCTGATCTCCTTCTTCAACCCCGGCGGCAACGAGGCCGGTCTTGAGGCTGCCAAGGAAAAGGGTGCCAATGTCATCGCGATGGAGATGGTGCCCCGCATCTCGCGCGCCCAGAAAATGGACGCGCTCTCCTCCATGGCCAACATTGCCGGTTACCGGGCGGTGATCGAGGCGGGCAACAATTTCGGCCGTTTCTTCACCGGACAGATCACGGCAGCGGGCAAGGTGCCGCCTGCCAAGGTCCTGGTGGTCGGTGCCGGTGTTGCCGGCCTCGCCGCCATCGGTACGTCGACGTCGCTCGGTGCCATCACCTACGCCTTCGACGTGCGCCCGGAAGTGGCCGAGCAGGTCGAATCGATGGGCGCGGAATTCGTCTATCTCGATTTTGAGGAAGAACAGAAGGACGGCGCGGCATCGGGCGGATATGCCAGCGTGTCGTCGCCGGAGTTCCGCGAAGCCCAGCTTGCCAAGTTCCGCGAGCTTGCCCCGGAGATGGACATCGTGATCACGACGGCGCTGATCCCGAACCGGCCGGCCCCCAAGCTCTGGCTCGAAGACATGGTCAAGGCCATGAAGCCCGGCTCTGTCATCATCGACCTTGCCGCCGAGCGCGGCGGCAACGTGGAAGGCACCGTCGCGGACAAGAAGGTTGTCACCGATAACGGCGTCACAATCATCGGCTACACGGACTTCCCCTCGCGGATGGCGGCGCAGTCCTCCAGTCTTTACGCCACGAATGTCCGCCACATGATGACAGACCTGACACCGGAAAAGGACGGTCAGATCGTTCACAACATGGAAGACGACGTCATCCGCGGCGCGACGGTTACGCATCAGGGCGAGATCACGTTCCCGCCTCCCCCTCCGAAGGTTCAGGCAATCGCGGCGAAATCGAAGGAAAAGCCGAAGGAACTGACACCGGAGGAAAAGCGGGCCGCGGAAGCAGCCGCGTTCAAGGCCCAGACCAAGCAGCAGGTCACGCTCCTTGGTGTCGGTGGCATCCTGATGCTGCTTGTCGGACTGGTCGCACCCGCGAGCTTCCTGCAGCATTTCATCGTCTTCGTTCTGGCCGTGTTCGTCGGTTTCCAGGTCATCTGGAACGTCAGCCATTCGCTGCACACCCCGCTGATGGCCGTCACCAACGCGATTTCGTCGATCATCATTGTCGGCGCGCTGCTGCAGGTCGGTTCGGGATCCTTCCTGATCATCCTGCTTGCGGGCGTCTCCATCTTCATGGCCGGGATCAATATCTTCGGCGGTTTCCTCGTCACACGGCGCATGCTCGCCATGTTCCAGAAGTCTTAAGGAGCCCGACCCATGGAATTCGGTTTCACGACTGCCGTCTACGTGGTTGCGGCGGTTCTGTTCATTCTCTCGCTTGGTGTTCTGTCCGGTGAGGAAAGCGCGAAACGCGCCGTCTGGTACGGCATCACCGGTATGGCGCTCGCCGTTGTCGCCACGCTCATCGGTCCAGGCTCCGGTCTCTGGCTTCTGTCCGTCATCCTGATCGCCGCCGGCGGTATCATCGGCTATTTCGTTGCCCAGCGCGTCCAGATGACGGAAATGCCCCAGCTGGTCGCCGCCATGCATTCGCTTGTCGGTCTCGCGGCCGTGTTCGTCGGCTTCAACGCCTATATCGAGCTTGGCCGCGTGCTCGCGATGAGCGACGATGAACGCAAGGCGCTGGAAGGCTTCGCGGCCCTCCTTGCCAAGAAGACCAGCGCCGAGCAGGCGATCCTGAAAGTCGAGGTCTTCCTCGGCGTCTTTATCGGTGCCGTCACCTTTACCGGCTCCGTTGTCGCCTTCGGCAAGCTTGCCGGCAAGATCACCTCCAAGGCGGAAAAGCTGCCGGGCGGACATGCCCTCAATGCGGGTGCCGCCATCCTGTCGTTCATCCTTCTGATCCTGTTCCTGAGCGGAGCCGGGATCTGGACGCTCATTTTGATGACGCTGCTGGCCTTCTTCATCGGCTATCACCTGATCATGGGCATTGGCGGTGCGGACATGCCCGTGGTCGTCTCCATGCTGAACAGCTATTCGGGCTGGGCGGCGGCGGCCATCGGCTTCTCGCTCGGCAACGATCTCCTGATCGTCGTCGGCGCTCTTGTCGGCTCGTCCGGTGCGATCCTGTCCTACATCATGTGCAAGGCCATGAACCGCTCGTTCATCTCCGTCATCCTCGGTGGTTTCGGCAACACCGCCGGTCCTGCCATGGAGGTCGAGGGTGAACAAATCGCCATTGATCCGGACGGTGTCGCCGCAGCGCTCGAGGATGCCGACAGCGTCATCATCGTGCCGGGTTACGGCATGGCCGTTGCCCAGGCGCAGCAATCTGTCAGTGAGCTCACCAAGCGCCTGCGCGCCAAGGGCAAGAATGTCCGCTTCGCCATTCACCCGGTCGCCGGCCGGCTGCCCGGACACATGAACGTGCTCCTGGCCGAAGCGAAGGTGCCCTACGACATCGTTCTGGAAATGGACGAGATCAACGAGGACTTCCCGGAAACGGATGTGGCGATCGTCATCGGCTCCAACGACATCGTCAATCCGGCGTCGCAGGAAGACCCGAATTCACCGATCGCCGGCATGCCGGTCCTGGAAGTGTGGAAAGCCAAACAGGTGTTCGTCTCCAAGCGCGGTCAGGGCACCGGCTATTCCGGTATCGAAAACCCGCTGTTCTACAAGGAAAACACCCGCATGTATTACGGCGATGCCAAGGCAAGCCTCGACAAGCTGCTCAGCATGATCGCGTAAGCCTTCAGGCAGGCTGGTTCAAAAACCGCCCGGGGAAACCCGGGCGGTTTTTTCGTGCTCGTTCCAGAAAAATGAAGCCTTGCGATTTTTTTTGAACCTTTTGGCGCGCAAGGGGCACCAAGAAGTACTCGCACAAGCGGGAACACCAGCGCATGACCCTTTTTGTCAGCTTCAATTGAAACCGCCGTTTCTGGCGGGCGCAGATGGTGTGTTTCAACCGACAGGAGATCTGCAATGAGCTTCCTCTATTCCTTTCTCAATTTCTTCCGGCCCCAGTTCATCAACGGTTCCGACAAGGGAGAGCTTCTCTTCGGCGGCTTCGCATCCGATTTCATTTTCGGCAATGGCGGCAATGACAAAATATTCGGCGGATTTGGAAACGACTTCCTTTTCGGCGGTCACGGCAACGACAAGATTTTTGGCGGCTACGGCAACGACCTGATGTTCGGTGGCAAGGGCAACGACGAGCTCTTTGGCGGCTACGGCAACGACCTTGCCTTTGGCGGGACCGGGAACGACAAAATTTTCGGCGGACATGGCAACGACAATCTGAACGGCGGCGATGGCGAAGACACGCTGCGCGGCGGCAAGGGTTACGACCGCCTTGTCGGCAACAAAGGCAATGACCGCATGTTCGGCGGTGCCGGCGACGATCTTCTGGTCTGGAACAATGGCGACGGGTCCGACCTCATGAACGGCGGCAGCGGCTATGACCGCGTCCAGGTCAATTTCAACACCGACCTCGTCAACAACGATCTCCAGAACAAGGATGTGGCCGAATTCTCCGTCACGCCCAACGGCGTACAATTCGCGCGGGTTGAACTGAACGACCAGAACGTCAACGGGCTGTTCCAGCTCGACATCCGCAAAACAGAAGTCCTGGAAACCAATTTCGGCGGTGGCGACGACACTGCACAGATCGTCGACACCGTTCTTGAGGAAATCAAGCTCGATCTGGATGGTGGCGACGGCATCGACACCCTGGACCTCGCCAGAGCTGCCGACGGCGTTGAAGTCGATCTCGCTGCAGGGACGGTAGAGGGGTCCAAGGCGGTCAACTTCGAAAATGTCATCGGCACGGAGTTCGACGACAAGATTAGCGGCGACGACCAGGACAATGTCATTTCCGGGCTTGGCGGTGTCGACACCATCTATGGCGGCGGCGGCAACGATATCCTTGTTGCCAACAAGGGTAATGACTTCGTTTTCGGCGAAGACGGTGACGACCTGCTCGTGTGGAAC
>JBCDEN010000016.1:0-16569 GCA_039179715.1 Pseudomonadota bacterium | reverse complement strand
GTGCCCCATTTCCTCGGCGATCAGCTCCGCCGTGTCGGCATCGATGACGTCGTTGATCTTGAGCATCTGCCCCTGCTTCATCAGCAGCTTGATCACGTCGACCGCGCGCTCCGCCATGCGGTTGGCGAGTTCCTGGATGGTGATCGCCTCGGGCAGTGTCACTTCGCGCGAAATCTTTTCGCGCACCACCTGCTGCTGACCGCGCTTGGCCTTTTCCTGACGGCGGCGCATGGATGCAAGCGAGCGTGCGCGCTGCCCGTCGTCGCCACCTGTCGCTGCGGAAATGGTCAGCTTCGACCGGCGCCGATCCTCGCCGGCACGCGGGCGGGCCGTCGGCGCCGGGGCCTGCTTCGGGCGCTTGACAGCGCGCAGACCCTTGTTCGAACGGTCGTCTTCCGCAGCGGGCTGCGGCTCCGGTTTGGCCCGCGGGGCCGCGGGCGCAGCGCGTTTGCCCATATCATCGAGATTGCGCGGCTTGCCGGCATTTGCAGCTGCAGGCCTGCGTGCGGAGGATGTGCCGGCATCGGCGGCGGCTGGCTGGCTGTCTTCGGATGGTGCGACATCCTCGGCAGCCTCCTGCCCGGCTGCGCTTTTTCCGGTTTTTGCGTTTTCCTCGGCCAGGCGTGCCTCTTCGGCATCACGCTTGGCGCGCTCCTCAGCTTCAACCTTCGCGAGGGCTTCTTCATCGGCCTTGCGCTGCGCAGCTTCGGCAGCCATGCGCTTTTCGTCTTCGACGCGCTGCTTGCGCTCCTCGACTTCCCGCTCCTTGGCCATCTGAAGCGCCGCAGCCCTTGCCGCGGCTTCTTCCTTGGTCAGGGTGCGCAGGACGTTGCCGTTGCCCTTCTGACGTTGGCCGGACGCGGCCCGGCGTGCCTGCTTTGCCGCTTGCGGATCAGGCTGCTGCGGTTTGCGCGGAGCCTCTGCGGGACGGTCAAGGCGCTGTGTGGTCGGAGCCGGAGCCTCGGCTTTCGGTTCCTGCCCCGGAATAACAACACGGCGTTTCTTCTTCTCCACGACAACGGCCTTCGACCGGCCATGCGAGAAGGATTGCCGAACAGTTCCCTGATCGCCGCCGCCCCGCTTTAGGCCGAGCGTCTTGCCACGCTCAACGCTGATTGTCTTGTCGCCTGGATTTTTCGTATCGCTCATATTGCCTTCAGTCCTGCGCAACCGCCCTGCTATGCGTTGCTCTTTTCGTCACTTGCAGCGGAATAACCGCGAAAACGCTCCATGTCACGCACTCGTGCAAGAAAGTTTTCGCTCGCGTGCCCCGCAAGCAGTGCAGCATGTATCACATTTGACCGGCCCAATGCCAAATCCAATTGGGTCGAATCGAACAAACGGACGATTTGGCACCCGTTTGCCAGTTCTTCGTTTGCGGCAGCCAGCGCCGCCAGTTTTCGTACACCGTCCCCGGAAGCATCCGAGGCGTGGATCAGCCCGATGACGGTATCCCGCCGCAAGGCCGCTTCAACTTTCGCGTAGCCGGTGACGAGTTCACCGGCCTTGCGTGTCAAGGAAAGCGCCTGAAGCGCCGACCTTTCAAGGAGCGCATCGACACGTTCCGGAAGACCGGGTTCCACCAGAGCCTCACCTTTGAACCCCCGGCCGAACACCTTCTTCCCGTTCTTTTCGGCAGCGGCGACAGTTTCTGCCGTCGCCGTAACCCAAACGCCGCGTCCCGGCAATACCCGCTTCAGATCCGGTACCACTTGTCCATCCGGATCAAGCACGAACCGCATCAGCGAGCCTACAGGCCGAACCTCCCTGGTGACGGCACATTGCCGCTCGGTTGGCTCATTCTTCCTCGGCACGCCGCCACTCCTTCGGATCGACCGGACATCACCAAATTGAGGTCAGTGATCTTCCGCTCAGCACCTGTATCCAGATGGCCAACGCCGTCTTCAGCCGTTCAAAATGGCGCCGGCCGGCTCTTCCTGTTCGGCCACTTCCTCAACCGCCTCGAGATCTTCCTCGACCTCTTCGGCCTCGGCAGACATGGCAGCAAGCTCTTCTTCCGTGATCCAGCCTGCTGCGAGCCGGGCCGCCATCACAATGTTTTCGGCTTCCGCACGAGAGACGTCGAAACCGGTCAGAGCGCCCTCAAAACGCTTGGTCTCACCGTCTTTGCGCTCGGTCCAGCCGACAAGATCATCTGCCGCGCATCCGGCAAGATCTTCCATGGACTTGATCTCGTCCTTGCCCAACGCAACAAGCATCGCCGTTGTCAGGCCGTCAATGGCCCGCAGGTCATCGGATACGCCAAGCTCGAGCCGTTCCTCGTCAAGCTTTGCCTCCAGCTCGCCCAGGTAGTCCCGGGCACGCGCCTGGATTTCAACCGCGGTATCGTCGTCGAAGCCCTCGATCATGGAGATCTCCTCGAGCTCCACATAGGCGACTTCCTCGACGGAGGTAAAGCCTTCGGTCGCCAGAAGCTGGCCGACCATTTCGTCCACGTTGAGCGCTTCCATGAAGAGCTGCGAGCGCTCCAGGAATTCCTTCTGGCGGCGGTCCGATTCTTCCTGCTCGGTCATGATGTCGATGGCCCAGCCGGTCAGCTGCGAGGCAAGACGCACATTCTGGCCGCGACGGCCGATCGCAAGCGATAACTGGTCATCGGGGACGACAACTTCAATGCGTTCGGCATCCTCGTCAAGAACAACCTTTGCGACTTCGGCCGGCTGCAGCGCATTGACGATGAAGGTCGCGGCTTCCTCGTTCCACGGGATGATGTCGATCTTCTCGCCCTGGAGTTCGCCAACGACGGCCTGAACACGGCTGCCGCGCATGCCCACACAGGCACCGACAGGATCGATGGAGGTGTCTTTCGAAATCACGGCGATCTTCGCACGCGACCCGGGATCTCTCGCCACCGACTTGATTTCGATCACGCCGTCGTAAATTTCAGGAACTTCCTGCGCGAACAGCTTGGCCATGAACTGGGGATGCGTGCGCGACAGAAAGATCTGGGGTCCACGCTGTTCCCGGCGAACGTCGTAAATGAATGCCCGGATACGGTCACCGGTCCGGAAAATCTCGCGCGGGATCAGTTCATCCCGCCGCACGATGCCTTCACCGCGCCCGAGGTCGACAATCACGTTGCCGTATTCGGCCCGCTTGACGACGCCATTGATCACTTCGCCGACGCGGTCCTTGTATTCCTCGTACTGGCGGTCACGCTCGGCTTCCCGAACTTTCTGCACGATGACCTGTTTTGCGGATTGCGCTGCAATGCGGCCGAAATCGAGCGGCGGCAGTGGCTCTGCGATGAAGTCACCAAGGCTGGCTTCCGGGTTGCGTGCCTGTGCATCCTCAAGCGAAATCTCGGTCGAGACGTTTTCAACGACCTCCACGACCTGAAGCAGACGCTGCAGGCGGATCTCGCCGGTCTTCGGATTGATCTCGGCACGTACTTCGGTTTCGGTGCCGTATCGGGAGCGGGCGGCTTTCTGAATTGCGTCTTCCATCGCGTTGATCACAATCATCCGGTCAATGGATTTTTCCCGGGCGACCGCATCCGCGATTTGCAGCAGTTCCAGCCTGTTTGCGCTGATTGCCATATTCCACTCCTCTTGCGCCAGGTTCTGGCCCTGGTTTTTGGCGCGTGTCCTTTCGCCGCCGAGCCGAAGGCTCAGTTGGGCGCGTTGTCCTGTGTCAGGCCTTCTTCCCGGCTTCTTGCTGCAAGAGCAGCTTTTTCAGCCTGAAGAGCCGCGGTTATCAAATCATCTGTGAGAACGAGCTTGGCTTCACCGATATTTTCAAGCGGCAACGACACCGTGTCGCTTTCGCCGGCCGGAACATCGGGAAGACGTATCGTCGCGTTGCCGCCATCGGTCCCGAGCAATGTTCCCCTGAACCGTTTGCGACCCTCAAGCATCACGGCCATATCCACCTTGAGCTCGTGGCCTGCCCAGCGGTCGAAATCGCCCGCGCGCACCAAGGGGCGGTCGATGCCCGGCGATGACACTTCCAAATGGTAGGCCCGGTTGATCGGGTCGTCCACGTCCAGTGCAGGGGAGACGGTACGGCTGATCGTTTCACAATCCTCGACGGTCATCGTGCCGTCCGGGCGTTCGGCCATGATCTGCAACGTGCAGCCGTTTGCAGCGCTGATCCTGGTGCGCACAAGACGATAGCCGAGATCCTCGATCACCGGCTCAACAATCGCGGCAACACGGGCATCCAGACCCTGTTCCGTAACTATTCTTGGTTCGTGTGCGCTCACACTTGGCTCCTGCTCAACCGTTTCCGGTCTTTCATCTCGGACGCGCCCGATTGTCGGTCTACATAAGGCTATCCTGCTTGGGTCTTTTGCCTCCGGCCTGACACCTAAACAAAAAAGAGCGGGTCCCCGTCGGGCCCACTCTCAAATGCTCTGATGAAGCCGTTTGAGGTGAAACACCGGCTGTATAACGCCAAAGGCAGCATGAGCGCAAGTGTCCGTTCTCAAATCCGCGAAAGAACTTGAGACTGGAGAGCGGTTTCGGCAGCACCGCTCCGGATTCACAGGATCTTCAGATCCGGCGGAATGTCAGGTACCTGCCCGCACGGCCCTCGCGGATTGCCTTGGCCTCGTAGCGCGTGCCGGGCCAGCCCTGCCACGGCGTTTTCCAGTCGGATGCGGTCTCGGCCAGCCATTCGAACCGCGCATGGTCGCGGCAGTGGCGCAGCGTCCAGTCGATATAGGTGTCGATATCGCTGGCAAAACGGAACTCCCGGCCGGGTTTCAGGACCCTGGCATATCGGTCGAGGTTCTCCGGATTTATGAAGCGCCGCTTCCAGTGCCGTTTCTTCGGCCAGGGGTCCGGGTAGAGCTGGTAGGCAACGTCCAGTGATGCCTCGGGCAGCCAGTCGAGGACATTGACGGCATCGTCGTCATAAAGACGAACATTCGCCAGCCCCTCGTCAACCACGGCGGCAACTGCCTTCGCCATGCTGCCGACGAACGGCTCCACGCCGACAAACCCCGTCTGCGGGTTGGTGCGGGCCCGGTGCAGCAGATGCTCGCCGCCGCCGAAGCCGACCTCAAGGCAGATGTCAACGACGTCGCCTTCAAACAGGTCTCCGGGGTCCCCCGGGGCCGGCGCGCTGAGATCGAGCGCCAGACGCGGCAGTTCGTTTTCCATCAGCGCTTCGCGGCGCGGGCTCAGGGGTTTGCCCTTGCGGCGTCCGAAAAAGGAACCTTCGTATCGGTCGGTCATCGTTCCAGGCGGCAGTGTCTTCAGATATGCAAGACCGCCGGTACGGAACCGGCGGCCCAAATTTTCATGTGAAAACGGATTGCCCGGGCTTACCCGGCGAGCGGGCGTAGCGCGTCAACAAGATCCGTCTTTTCCCAGCTGAAGCCGCCATCGGCATCCGGCTGACGGCCAAAATGGCCGTAAGCCGCGGTGCGCTCGTAAATCGCGTTGTTCAGCTTGAGGTGTTCGCGAATGCCGCGCGGGCTCAGACCCATGACGTCGCGAAGCGTCTTTTCCAGCCTGGCTTCGTCGCAGCGTCCGGTGCCATGCAGGTCGACGTAGACCGAGAGCGGCTCGGAGACGCCGATGGCGTAGGACAGCTGGATCGTGCACCGGTCGGCGAGATCGGCAGCGACAACGTTTTTCGCAAGATAGCGCGCGGCATAGGCTGCGGACCGGTCGACCTTGGTCGGGTCCTTGCCGGAAAACGCACCGCCGCCATGGGGCGCCGCGCCGCCATAGGTATCGACGATGATCTTGCGCCCGGTGAGGCCGGCATCGCCATCCGGGCCACCAATCACGAAAGCACCTGTCGGGTTGACGTGCCACTCGGTCTCGCCGGTGATCCAGCCATCGGGAAGCGCTGTCTGGATGTAAGGCTCTACGATACGGCGGACATCTTCGGAGGTCAGGGCCGGATCGAGATGCTGGGTCGACAGAACGATCGATGTCGCTCCCACGGGAGCGCCGTTCTCATAGCGGACAGTGACCTGGCTTTTCGCATCCGGGCCGAGGACCGGCTCCTTGCCGGATTTGCGGGCGTCCGCAAGGATGCTCAGGATCCTGTGCGAATAAAGAATAGGCGCCGGCATCAATTCTTCGGTTTCGCGGCACGCGTAACCGAACATGATCCCCTGATCGCCCGCACCTTCATCCTTGTTGCCGCCCGCATCGACACCCTGGGCGATATGGGCCGACTGGCCATGAAGATGAACGGCGATATCGCAGTTCTCCCAATGAAAACCATCCTGCTCGTAACCGATGTCCTTGATGGCCATGCGCGCCAGATGCGCGATGTACTCATTGGTGATGCCTGCCGGTCCGCGGGTTTCGCCGGCAATGACGACGCGATTGGTAGTGGCGAGCGTTTCGCAGGCCACACGTGCTTCAGGCATTTCACGAAGATATGCATCGACAACCGCATCGGAGATGCGGTCGCAAACCTTGTCCGGGTGTCCTTCCGAAACGGATTCGGACGTAAAAAGATAATTCTGACGTGCCATTGGCGAGCGTCCTTCTGGGAATGAATATGAATGAAGCGGCGAAAAAATTCGCCGCCTCGGGTGCATCAATCTTTGAAGTTTTTCGTCACGTCAAGCGTGTTGTGGATTTTTGTTATTCATCGCCGGACAAAGAACGGACCAGATCGACGATCCGGCGTCTGACTTTGGGGTCTTCGATTCGCACAAATGCCTTGTTCAATGAGAGGCCCTCTGACGATGACAGGAAATCGACGACATAGGATGTCGGCTGTGTTTCGCCAAACCCTTCGGCCTCTTCAGGCGTGCCCGGCGCGTCCTCGAAGAAGAAGGACACCGGCACCTTCAATATTGTCGCAATATGCTGAAGCCGGCTGGCTCCAATCCGGTTCGTGCCCTTTTCGTATTTCTGGATCTGCTGAAAGGTGATGCCGAGGCTTTCTCCCAGTTTTTCCTGACTCATTCCAAGCATCATTCGCCTCAGGCGAACACGGCTACCAACGTGTATATCGATCGGATTCGGTGACTTTTTACTGGGCATGTACGTCGCTCTTTCTTGTATTTGCGGCGAATGTCCGCTCACATCAGATGGTACAAGCTCCCCTGGATCCTCCCACAAGAACCAAGAGACTGAAGCAAGCCCGCAACCCCTAGCTTGTACATGAATCAGCCTTCAATCGACTGTTTCACGGTTGTATCACACTTCGATCACTCAACTCAAACAAATTTTATCAATCATAGCGCGAGTGGCGGTTGTATTTTGCAAATATTGCAAATCCGACAAGTGTTATTGAAATAATCAGTATCGGCACATCGCCAAAAATCTCATAGATAGTTGTGCCTAACTGCTCGGGAAGACCTGCATCTACGACACCTCGTTCAAAAACCGTCAATTCTTCGACAACGACACCGTATCCATCTACGACAGCGGAAATCCCGGTGTTTGCGGCCCTCACAAGCGGCAGTCCCGTCTCAATTGCGCGCATCCGCGCCTGGGCAAAGTGCTGGTAGGGGCCCGGCGTGCGCCCGAACCACGCGTCGTTGGTCACGTTCAATAAAAAAGAGGGTTCATCGGGCGTTGCAGAGACAACGCCTGGGAAAATCGCCTCATAGCAAATCAATGGTAGAAAACTGAAATCCTCGGTGGTGGACAACACACGCTGATGATAGCCGGCCTCGAAACCTTCAATCGGCCCGGCAAGGTTGGTGAAACCGATGTTTTCAAGCAAGGCCTCGAAGGGAACGTACTCACCAAACGGAACGAGACGCACCTTGTCGTAAACACCTTTGACCGTTCCATCTCCCGCCACGACATAGACGCTGTTGAAGTACACGGGTCCGGACGCACCCGCTTCAAGTCTCACCGCCCCGGTAACAAGCTCGGTATTGGCGCCCAGGGTCTGTCCAATGCGAAAGAGAGCGCCCGGCTCCTGGGTCAGGAGGAAGGGCAGCGCCGATTCGGGCCAGACGACCAGTCTTGGCTGCCCGACGCGCGCGTTGCCACCGAGCGGTGCTTCCGTCATGTCGAGATAGGTCTGAAAAATCCTGTCCCTGAGTTCCGGCCGCCACTTGTCCTTCTGGTCGATAGAGGGCTGCACGATCCTGATATCCAGTGCCGAGACCTCAACGTCCGCCGTCACGGTCCGGAAGACCCCGAAGGCGAATACCGCCATAAAGGCGATCGCTGTGGCGGATACTGCCCGCAGTTTTGGTGCGGCCGGTTTTGCATCGGCGAGCAATGCGGGTGCGGAGCTGATGGCGACGACGAGAAAGGTCAGGCCGTAGATGCCGACGAGACTGGCCGATTGCGCCAGGTACAGATTGTCGGCAATACCATAGCCGAAGGCATTCCAGGGAAACCCGGTCAGAACGTGTCCCCGGACCCAGTCCGCAAGCGTCAAGCAGGCGGCGAGGATCGGTATCCTGCGGAATTGATCCGTCCAGAACAGGGCGGCAAGCGCAACACCGAGTGCGGTAAAGAGCGACAGGCCCGCCGGCATGGCAAGCACGGCAAACGGCAACAGCCAGGCAAAACGGTCCGCCTCAACGAGGAATGCCGCTCCGATCCACCACAGTCCTGCCAGAAAGTACCCAAAACCGAAGAGCCAACCGAGAACAAACCCCGTTCGAAAGCGCGTACCGTTGCGCCGCGCATCGTCTTCCAAAGCGCCGTCCAGGAGCCAGACAAAACACGGAAAAGTTATCAGAAGAACCGGGGATATCCCGAAAGGGGGAAGCGACAAGGCACTCAACGCGCCAAGAACGATTGCCAGGAGCCGGCGCTGCCAGCCCCAGGCCAACAGGAACGTATTCGGCAGAAAAGTCAGTCTTTGTGTGAGCCAGTGCATCGAATCCGAATCCCCCGGTGAGGACTGGAGATTCGTCGGCTCACCGTGGGCCGGTCAAGTACAATTATGAAGACGCGGCCTCACTGTCCTGTGGAGCCTGCTGTTCGGCAGCGCTATCGGCGGACGCGGCACGGGAGTTGTCCGGTGATGCCGAGTCGGGCTTCTTCGTGCGGCGGCGCAGTTCCTGGGGCCGGGCTTCCGCCCGCTTGCGGCGGATCTTGAGGCGCTTGATACGTCTCGGATCCGCATCCATCACCTCAAATTCGAAGCCGGGCACCTCGTCCGGGACATACAAAAGCTCACCGCGGACGGGAACGCGGCCCACCGCGACGTAAAGAAGTCCGCCGAGCGTATCGACATCTTCCGATATCTCGCCGCCCGACAGTTTTGTTCCAAGAACTTCATCGAGGTCTTCAAGCGGCAGGCGCGGATCGGCTATCCAAACACCTTCGCCTGCAGAAGCGAGCATTTCTTCCTCGTCTTCGTCGTGCTCGTCCTCGATGTCACCCACCACTTCTTCCACCAGATCTTCCAGCGAAACGAGGCCGTCGGTGCCACCATATTCGTCAATCACGAGCGCCATCTGGATCCGGCCCGCCTGCATTTTAGCCATGAGATCCGTGGCCGGCATGGACGGCGGAACGAACAGGAGGTTCCGCAACAGGTCCGTCTCCTTCAACGTGACCGACAGATCGACACAGGAGAGATCCAGGTTCGGAGTGTTGTGGCCCTTTCGGGCTGTCGCGGGGTGCTGAGGTTCAATTTCCACGCTCGCCGCGTCAGTATTTTCCACAGGGGTTGTAATTTCGCGCTTTACACCCTGCTCTGCAATGAAGGCCATCAGATCCTTGATGTGGACCATGCCGCGCGGGTCATCGAGGGAGTCTTCATAGACGGGCATGCGGGAATGGCCACTCTTTTGAAACAGCTCCATCAAGCGGCTGAGACTGGTATCAAGGTCGACCGCATCGATGTCCGCGCGCGGGATCATGACGTCATCCACGCGCAGCTCACGCAAACGCAGGATGTTTCCGAGCAAAAGACGCTCTTCTGGAGAGAAGGCCGTGTCGCCACTGCCGTCGCGCGCCAGTTCATCTTCCAGGTTTTCACGCAGGCTCGAAGACTGGCGCCCCAAGCGCAACATGCGTTTGAGATTTTCAAGGAAGGCCGCAGTGCGCTGCGGCTTCATCTGTTGCGGATCTTCTCCATCGGAAGACTGCCCGGAATTTGCGGTCTTGGACTCGCCCGCCGGACTCTGCGGTTCAACTGCGCTCATCATTTATCAATACAAGAACTTTGTGCCCCATGATGCCACCTAATTGCCTTCGACCACAAGAGGATTGCCAGCATAAGGATCATCAATGCCTAACGATGCAAGTATGGTTTTCTCAAGACCTTCCATCAACTCGGCCTCTTTATCGGTCTGATGATCGTAGTCGAAAAGGTGAAGCAAACCATGAACAGTGAGATGGGAAAGATGATCGGAGAAATCAACTCCCATGTCGCGTGCCTCGGCGGCGACGGTTTCAAAGCCGAAAACAATGTCGCCCAGAAGCGGACCATAGCTGCCGTTGACCGGGTCGCTGCCGGGAAAGGAAAGAACATTCGTCGGTTTGTCCTTGTCTCTCCACTCGCCATTCAGCTTGCGGATAGACGCGTCGTCGGTGAACAGCAGCGAAACCTCGCTGTTGTCCATGACCTGCAACCCACCTGCCGACAGGCTTGCGCGGATTGCCGTTTCGGCCAGATGCAGGAGATCCGCTTCATCCGGCCAGTCTCCGGCTTGCAGGGTCAGATCGATCACAAATCCATCAGGAAGGGCAGAGGTCATATCCGGCCGATTCAGGAGGTTGCCGCCTTGCGCGGGCCTGAAGCGGGGTCTTCGCGCTGCCGCTCGACATAGCGGCGCTCCCGTGCTTCGGATTCCTCGCGGGCCGCGTTGTCGTAGGCCGTCACGATCCGTCCGACGAGTTCGTGGCGCACAACGTCTGTCTCATTGAAGCGGACATGGGCAACGGCCTGTATGTCCGTCAAGAGGCCCAGCGCTTCGCGCAGACCGGACTTCTGGCCCGCGGGAAGATCGATCTGGCTCGGATCGCCGGTGACGATCATCTTCGAACCCTCGCCAAGACGCGTCAGGAACATCTTCATCTGCATGGACGTCGTATTCTGCGCTTCATCGAGCAGAACCACGGCATTGGAGAGCGTCCGCCCGCGCATGAATGCCAGCGGCGCAACCTCGATCATCCCGGACTGGAGGCCCCTGTCGACCTTTTCCGCCGGCATCATCTCGTAAAGCGCATCGTAGATCGGACGCAGGTAGGGATCGACCTTGTCCTTCATTTCACCGGGAAGAAACCCAAGACGTTCACCGGCTTCAACCGCCGGGCGCGACAGGATCAGGCGTGCGACATCGCCGCGTTCCAGCAGAGCGGCAGCATAGGCAACCGCCAGAAAAGTCTTGCCGGTACCGGCCGGACCTGTTCCGAAAATAAGGTCGGCCCTGTCCATCGAGCGGATATAGGCGTCCTGGGTTGGCGTACGCGCGACAATCGTCTTGCGGCGCGTGGCAATCTGCGCGAAGGCCAGACGGGACTTGGGCTCAAGCGTGGGCAACGGCAACTGGGCCTCGGCAGCAGCGGCCATGCGCAACGCGCCGTCCACATCCCCGGGGTGCACTTCCTGGCCCTGCAGAAGTCGCTGATAAAGGGCCTCGAGCGCATTTCTGGCCTGCGCGCACCCGGCCTGGGATCCTTTAAGCGTCACCTGATTTCCACGGGCGATGGCATCGATCCCGAGCCGCTGCTCGATCAAGGCAAGGTTCTGGTCGAACTGGCCGAAGAGGTCACCGATCAGCCGATTGTCCTCAAACGCAAGGACGACGTGGGTTGCATCGGATGCCGAGGCAGCGGCTTGATCAGACTGTTTGCGTGAGGACGAAGAACTCTCGCGCGTCAAATGACGTCTCCTTTAGGCCATCGCAGCCGTGACCGACCGCGAGTTTTCATGGTCATTCTGCCTGTCTATGATTTGTCCGAACAGCGAATTAGACCCGATCTTGACGATTTCCACCGCTTGTATACTGCCGATGAGAGCTTCCGGCGCATCCAGTTGTACCGGCTGCAGCCAGGGTGACTTGCCGACAAGCTGTCCTGCATTGCGGCCCTTCTTTTCCAGAAGAACGTTGCAGACCATTCCCAGCCGGGATTCGTTGAAGCTCTTCTGCTGAGCGCTCACCAATGCCTGAAGGTCTGCCAGCCGCGCGGACTTGACCTCCTCCGGAACCTGGTTGTCCATCGTCGCGCCGGGCGTGCCCGGGCGCTGACTGTATTTGAAGGAGAACGCGGACCCGTATCCGACACGCCGGATCAGATCCATGGTGTCCTCGAAGTCCTGGTCCGTCTCATCCGGGAAGCCGACAATGAAATCGCCCGACAGAGCAATCTCCGGACAGGCCTCCCTGATCCGGTCGATCAGCCGGAAATACTCATCCCTCGTGTGCCGGCGGTTCATGGCCTTCAAAATCTTGTCCGATCCGGATTGCACCGGAAGGTGCAGGTACGGCATCAGGCTCGTCAGGTCCCGATGCGCGCCGATCAGGTCCTCGTCCATGTCGCGCGGATGGCTGGTGGTGTAGCGGAGCCGGTCCAGTCCCTCGATCTCCGCAAGGCTGCGCAGCAGCCGGCCAAGACCCCAGCTTGAACCGTCCGGCGCTTCCCCGTGAAAGGCGTTAACATTCTGCCCCAGCAGCGTGACTTCCCGCACGCCTGCCTCAGCCATGCGCTCGGCTTCAGACAGGATCTGCTCGACGGAGCGCGATACTTCCGCACCACGGGTGTAGGGCACGACACAGAAGGTGCAGAACTTGTCACAACCTTCCTGGACCGTCAGGAATGCCGACGGCGGGCGTTTGAGACCCTGGGTTTGTGCGCGCTTTGACAGATGGCTGAATTTCGCGTCGATGTCGAACTCGGTCTCGACCACCTTCTTGCCCGTCCGGGCCTTGTCCAGCAGTCCAGGCAACTGGTGATAGCTCTGAGGTCCGACAACCAGATCGACGATCGGCGCGCGCCTTGAAATCTCTTCGCCTTCCGCTTGGGCAACGCAGCCCGCAACGCCAACCATCAAGTCCTTGCCGGACTTGGCGCGTTCTTCCTTGACCTTGCGGATACGTCCAAGCTCGGAATAGACCTTTTCGGCCGCCTTTTCGCGAATATGGCAGGTGTTGAGGATAACGAGATCGGCGTCTTCAAGCGTGTTCGTGGCTTCGTAACCTTCCGGCCCCAGCACATCGGTCATGCGCTCGCTGTCATAGACATTCATCTGGCAGCCGTAGGTGCGCACGAAAACCTTGCGCGTGTTGCCAGCGGCAGTCGTGTTGACATCATTTTCGGAAACGGTGTGTCCGTTCGTTTCCCGATCTTGTTCAGGGCGGCTTGTCATTCGCTTCTTGTCGCCTCGCTCACGCGGCAGATATGTCCGGGTGGTCTTTTGTCCGGGTCTGTCGGCTAGCCAGCTTAACGGAGCTGACGCGGCCTCAACAGAACCGCCGTATAGCGGCATTCAATTTCCGGCGCCAGCATTAACGGGTTTTTCGTCGTTTGAGAAGAACGCAGTGTCGTCAGCCGCGCCGGCCTCCAGTCTCTCGACAGGCTTCTGCATCAGGGAGGCGATCGTCAGGGCGCGCACCTCATGTTCCAGTTTCCGGGTCAACGCCTTGCGGTCCGTGGCCTTGTCGACGAGAACCGGCTCACCCCACGTCACGATGACGTCCAGTGCACCGCGCGTAAAAATTCCCCACAAATGGCCCGGCAGCTCCATGTCCCCGTACCAGGCGACATGGGGGCGGTGCGCACGCCCCATGGGAAGGCCATAGAAACCCTGATAGGCAATCGACAGTGGCTGCACCCAGACCGTTGACCCATCCTCGTCGCCAAGTGCACGCGTCGCGGCACCGAGCAGGGCCGAGCGGAAGGGCAAGACACAATTGCCGTCATTCGATGTGCCTTCCGCAAACAGCACCATCACGTCACCGGCCGCCATGCGCTCGGCGATCTCGTCCGCGGCCTGCCCCGTCTCCGTCCGCCGTGTCCGGTTCACGAACACGGTACGCTGAAGCTTGGCCAAAAGGCCGAAGATGGGCCAGCCGGAGACCTCGGACTTTGCGATGAAGGAAAGCGGGATGAGCGACCCCAGAACGGTGATGTCGACCCAGGAGGCGTGGTTCGCCGTGATGAGCAACGGCCTGTCCGGCGAGGGGTGACCAATCTGGCGGACCTTTATGCCCACAAGGCGGCCCGCAACCTTGTGCCAGATCCGCGGCAGGATTTCCTGGCTGCGGAGACCCAGTCTGATCGACAACCACTGAAGCGGTATCAGGACGAGCGAAACAAGCGTCAGGACGGCGATGATGCAGACGGCCTTGACCTCAGCCATCGCCTTTTTCATCCCGGGACGGCTCCAGCGGAACGCCGTACAGCTCAAGCCGGTGGTCGACCAGCTTGTAACCCAGCTTTCTGGCGATGAATTCCTGCAAAGCCTCGATTTCCTCGCTGCGGAACTCGATGACCTGTCCGCTGCGCAGATCAATCAGGTGATCATGGTGTTCATCGGGGACCGTTTCGTAACGCGAGCGCCCATCCCTGAAATCGTGCCGCTCGATCATGCCGGCATCTTCGAACAGCTTGACGGTCCGATACACGGTGGAAATGGATATGCCCGGATCGATCGCGACCGACCGGCGGTATAGTTCCTCAACGTCGGGATGTTCGTCAGAGGCTGCCTCGATCACCGTTGCGATCACGCGGCGCTGCTCGGTCATGCGCATGCCCTTTGCAACACACATTTCCGTCAGCGTTGTCTGCCGCTCGTCCGTCATTTGGTCGCCGCCTGATGATTGATCAGAATTTTCGTAGCACAGCGCTTAACGAAGATCGATCCGCATGACAAGCGCTGTCCCGTCACCTTCGCTGCCGCCGTAATATCCCTTTCGCTGTCCAACTTCCCGGAACCCCAGCCCCCTGTAGAGCAAAAGCGCGGCTTCGTTGGAGGCGTCGACTTCCAGAAACAGATGGCTGCACCTGTCCGCGTAAAGCCGGAACAGGCCGGCCTCCATCAGTTTCTTGCCGATACCGCGGCCGCGTTGCCGCGGGTGAACCGCAACCGTGATCACCTCGGCTTCGTCGGCTGCCGTGCGCAGGATAAGAAAACCGAGCGGTGCGCGGGTGCCATAGGGGCTGGCGCGACGGGCCACGAGAATCGTGACGCCGTCCTGCGCCTTCATCCGTGCAAGTTCCTCGGCATTCCATTTGTTGGGAAACGAAGCAGCGTGGATTTCGGCAATCTTTGGCAGATCTTCGTCCAGCGCCACTTCCACAACCGGCGGCTGGGTCCAGAACCACCAGAAACTCATTGCCGTTCAATCCTTCCCCTGGTCTGCGGTGTCGCATCGGGCGGCCGCAGATAGAGCGGCGATGGTGAGGCCGTAACCGGATCCGCGAGAAGTCCAAGTTCGGCAACATCCCGAATGCCGGGAAAACCCGCACGGGAGATGATCTGCTCGCCTGGCAGATGAAGCTCCGAAGCAACCCTGTCCGCCGCAGAGCCAGCCAACCTTATGCATTTCGGCATGGAGGCCGCAAGATCGGAGATCGTGCGAACCGATGCCTCCCCGGTTTTCTCACCGTCGGCATTAAATTCCTGGCAATAGACTTCGTCACCCTTTCCCGTCAGCGCGACCAGAAGCGGCGCCCCGCCGTCCCTCGGCGCGGATGCGCGGGCAATGGCCGCGAGCGTGGTGATTCCCACAACCGGCTTGCCCAGAACGAGACCGAAGCCGCGCGCGACGGCCAGGCCGACGCGGAGACCGGTGAAGCTCCCCGGACCGATGGTGACAACGACGCGGTCGAGATCGGAAAAAGCGGTGGATGTCTCGGCCATGACTTCGCCGATCATGTCCATCAGCCGCTCCGCGTGCCCGCGGCCGATTTCCTCGCCAAAGGATTCAAAGCAGGCGCTCTCGCTGCCGTCGTCGAGAACCGCGGCAGCGCAATTGGCCAGAGCTGTATCGATTGCCAGTACACGCATACCCAATGCACCTAACCCGCTCCACCTGCGAAGTCGAGCCGAGCTTTGGACCTAATCCCAATTGCGGGCTTGCGTTGCGCCTGGAATGCTGAAACAGAAACAAAAAACCCGGCTCACAAGCCGGGCCTTTGAAATCACGGGGAAAGTCGGTTCAGATCGGACGAACTTCCTCAACTTCCGGCACGAAATGGCGCAGCAGATTCTGAATACCGTGCTGCAGTGTCGCGGTAGAGGACGGGCAACCTGCGCATGCACCGCGCATCGACAGATAAACAATGCCTTCCTTGAAGCCCCGGAAGGTAATGTCACCGCCATCCTGTGCCACCGCAGGGCGCACACGCGTTTCCAGCAGTTCCTTGATCATGTTCACCGTTTCCTCGGTGCCCTCGTCAAAGAATTCGCCTGCTTCGATGTCCTCGACCTCACCCGCTGCCATGACAGGTTGACCGGACATGAACTGCTCCATGATCACACCCAGAATGGCGGGTTTCATGTGCTGCCAATCGGTGTCGTCCTTGGTCACCGTCACGAAGTCGTGGCCGAAGAAAACCGCGGCCACGCCCGGTACATCAAACAGTCGTTCCGCCAGAGGCGACGCGCCTGCATCCGCCCTGGAGCGGAAGTCATAGGTCCCTTCCGGGAGAACAACGCGCCCCGGGAGAAATTTGAGCGTGGCCGGATTCGGCGTCGCTTCGG
>JBCDEN010000249.1:0-6175 GCA_039179715.1 Pseudomonadota bacterium | reverse complement strand
TCTACAACCGGCTGGTGGCCCTCAAGCAGACCACCAAACAGGCCTGGGGCGATATCGACGTTCAGCTCAAGCGCAAAGGTCCAGACCTTTCTGGAGTATCTGAGGGAACACCCCGTCAAAACCGTGGATTACTAGAGTATCCGTTTTGAAAAAGCAGGATAGAAAGTGGAGACAAAATCCTGCTTGATCAACACGGATACTCCGCGAGCAGCCTCACGACGGGAGAGGTTCGCCTGTTGCCGCCTTTTCGTTTCGCATGAACAGGTAGCAGACGCTCGGAACGAAGATCAGTGTCAGAGGCGAGGCAACGATAAGCCCGCCAATCATGATTGTCGCCATCGGTTCGAACAACGCACCGCCGCTGATCGCCATCGGTATCAGACCGCCGACCGTTGTCAGGGACGTCAGGATAACGGGTTTCGCCCGCTGTTCGGATGCCCTCACGATGGCGTCCCGCACATTCATCGTTTCCAGGTTGATGTCGATTTGGTTGATCAGAACGATCGCGTTGTTGATGATGATTCCCATCAGCGACATCAGACCGAGCATGGCGAAGAAGGACATCGGGCGGTCCGTCAGCATCAGAGCGAACGGCGCGCCGATCACAATGATCGGGATCGTCATGAAGGTGATCAGTGTGCGGCGGATCGAATTGAACTGGAACACGAGTGCCAGGATCATCACGCCAAGCGCATAAGGCAGATTCCCGCCCAGTTGACCGTTCACGTCGGCCGTGTCCTCGAGCTCGCCGCCGATCCTGATCGAGTAGCCCGCGCCCAAATCCAGGCCGTCAAGGCTCGGCTGGATACGCTCAAGCAACTGGTCTGCTGCCAGGCTGTCGCTCTTTGCCGAGATGATGATCTGACGGACCTGGTTCTCCCGGCGGATTTCGGAGTATTCAAGCTGCGGACGGAACTCGGCGACCTGGTCGATCGAGATCAGTTCCCCATTTGCCGCTATCGAGAGGTTTGCAAGATCTTCGACACTGTCGCGATTGTTCCTGGACGCCCTCAGAACGATCGGGATCTGCTCGTCGCCTTCGCGGAATGTCGAATAAACCGTGCCGGAGAAATAGGACGCCATCACGCTGGAAATTTCCTCCGATGTCACCCCGAACTCGCGCGCCTTGTCCTGGGCGATATCGACAACGACCTTGAGAACCTTGTTGCCCCAGTCGGTTTCGTTCTTGACGATATCGGGTGCCGCGGCAAAGGCCGCTTCAACTTTCGCGCCGGCTGCCAGAAGCGTGTCCGCGTCGGGGCCGCTGATCTCGACATCCACAATTCCTGCCTCGCCGCCGCCGTTGGACAGCCGCGTTACCCTGAACCGGGCTGCGGGAAACTTTTCAATGAAGACGCGCCGTGCGCGTTCGGAGACCTCTCTGGCCGCTTCGAATGTCGATGTATTGACGACAAAGAACGCGCTTGCCGGATCGGGGTCGGCGGGGTTCAGCGAGAGATAGAAACGCGGGCCGCCTTCGCCCACGAAAATCGTCGTGGAAACAAGTCCGGGATTGACCGTCTTATCCATGAGCCAGTGGTTCACGGCAAGCGTCTGGCGTTCGGTTTCGGAAATCGCCGCCTCCTTGGGCATATCCATGTAGATCAGAAAGTCCGCGCGCTCCGTCAGCGGGAACATTTCCGATTTCACCTGGGAGAACTGGCTGGCGCTGAAACCGACAGCTGCATAGATCAGAACGATGATCGGGACGCCAAAGGGCAGAAGGCGTTGTGTCAGGCCGCCATAAAAACGCAGCAAGGCGGATTTTCTCGTTTTCTTGCTGGTCTGCCGTTTCAGGAGACGCACGCTCAGAAAGGGAAGAATATAGAGCGCCGTCAGCCATGAGCCGAGCAGCATCGAGGAGACAACGGCACCGAGCGAAAAGGCGAACTCACCCTCGATGCCGTCCATCAGCAGCATCGGAATAAAGGCCGAAACGGTGGTGATGGAGGCGGCAGCAAGCGGAATGACATATTGCCCGCCCGCGTCGATGGCCGCTTCCTCTGGGCTTTCGCCATCATTGATGCGTCCTTCTATGTCCTCGACCACAACGAGACCGTTGTCGACCAGAAGACCGAGCGAAATGATGACGGCAGCAATCGAGACCTGTTCCACGTCGACGCCGATCAGACCCATGCCGGTCAGGGCGAAGGCGATGGTGAAAGGCACGATGCTGGCGATGACCACGGCTGCGCGAAGCCCAAGGAACAGAAGCATGGCCACGAAGACGACAGCGAAGGTCTGGGCAACATTCGACAATGCATTCGACACTGCTGCGGTGACATTGGTTTCCTGGAAGGTGGAGACATTGACGGAAATCCCGATCGGCTGGGTCGCCTCGAAGTCCACGAGACGCTGCGCCAGTTCCTCGCCCAGGATCTGAATGTCTGTGGCATCCGCCATTTCAAGGCTCAGCAGAACCGCGGGCACACCGTTGAAGAAGACCGGCGCTTCCTTGGGGTCGGTGTAGCCACGCCTGACGTCGACGAGGTCAGCGAGGCGGACATAGCCGGAGAGCCCGCTTACCTTGGTCAGAACACTCCGGATTTCCTCGACCGTACTCAGGTCGCCATTGGCTTCAAGAACAATGCTTGTGCCACCTGCATCGATTTCACCTGCGGGCAAGATGACATTCTGCGCCTGCAGGTCCTCCAGCAACTGATTGAGCTGAACGCCGATCGATGCGAGCTTGCGTGTGTCGAGATCAAGCCAGATGCGCTCGTCCTGCTCACCGTAGAAGGTGACCTTGGTAATGCCGGGGACGCGGTAGAGGTCTTTTCTCAGGTCCTCGGCGACGTCCTCCAGATAGGCAAGTTCAAAGCCGTCGCCCGTCAGCGCCACGGTTGCGATGGCAACGTCTCCGTAATCGGTATTGACGAACGGGCCGTTGGTTCCGTCCGGCAATTCGGCGATCACGTCGTCCATCTTGTTGCGCAAGTCTTCCCAGGCAGTTTCGATATCGGCGCCACCGACGGTGTCATAGAGCGTGGCATACAGAAGAACCTGACCGTTCGTGATGATCGTTTCGATATCCTCGACTTCTCCGATTTCACGGATCTTGCGTTCGATCGGGATCGCGATCAGGTCTTCGATCCGTGTCGGTGCCATGCCCTCGAAGGTCGCCTGGATCGCGGCCGTGCGGATCGTGATGGCGGGATCGGCACGCTTGGGCAGGTTGAGATAGGAGGTTGCGCCCATGATCAGGATGAGTGTCATGACCAGATAGGTCATGCGCGATTTTTCCAGTCCGAAGCGGGTCAGGAAATCCATTCAGTCCTCCGCTTCGACCAGCTTGACCTTCATGCCTTCGCGCAGGAAGGAAACGCCGGCTATCGCAATGCGCTCGCCGGGCTGAAGCCCCTCGATGATCAGCAGCTTGTTTTCCCTGATGCCAGCCATGACAACCTCGCGCCGCTGGACCGTTCCGGTGTCAGGGTCAAAGACGTAAACGGGAAGGGGAACGACGCTGCCCGGACCGGCATCTTCCGGGATCTGGCCTTCATTGACCGCAGCCGTTATCGGGATCAGGTAGCCCTGGTCCGCGGGAAGCGCGAATTCGAACGACACCTCGACGGCCATGCCGGCTCTGATCAGCTCATGTGTGTCGCGCAGTTCGACAATCACGGGGAACGACGACACGGTGTCGGCACGCTCGCCGAGTTCATTGACCACCGCGTCTAAGGCAATGGTCGGATCATCCGCCAGCCTGACCTTTGCGGGTGTTCCGACAACGAGCTGCGCGACCGTGTCAAAATTGACCGAGAACGAAACCTCGTAGCTCGTCGCATCGTAGATCGAGGTGATCACGGTTCCGGAGGCAACGGTTGCAAAGGAATCCGCGTCGACGCTGTTGATGATGCCATCAAACGGGGCGACGATAATCGTATCGGCCAGATCCTCCTCGGCAGATCTCAGGGTTTTTTGCGCCTGGACAAGTTGGGCCTGACGGGTCTTAACGTCGGTCCCGGCGTCTTCGACCGTTACCTTGGAAACGACCCCGCGCTCAAACAGCGTTTCCTGCCGACCAAGATCGTCCTCGGCCTGCTTCAGCAGCGCCTCGGCCTCGTTCACGGAGGCCTGCGCGTTTTCGATCGAAACGACAAACTGGGTATCGTCAAGAACGGCAAGCTGCTCGTCTTTTTCAACGCGCTGCCCGACCGCCAGATCGACGGTACTCAACTTGCCGCCGACCTCGAAGGAAAGCGAGGTGATTTCGGATGGTTCCAAAACGCCCGGATACTTGCGTTCCGTGCTCTGCGACGTTTCCTCGATCAGCTGTGTGATCAGGCCCCTGACGGGAGGTTCGGCTTCCGTGCCTTGCTGCTCTTCGGGAGTGCAGGCGGTCAGACCCGCCAGGGCGAATACCGAAAGCATGAAAACGCGCATGAACCGACCTCGCAAACTGGGCGTGCAACAGCGCCTTGCCGCGTGCTGCTCCGCAACAGATTTGCATCCGGCGAAAGCGAATTGAATGCATCATAGTCGTACACCCGGTGCGCGCCGGGGCGCAGGTGGCGTTTCTTGACGTAAAGCGTCACGGACTGAAAGCGCTCACTTCCTGAGAGGCCTCAATCAAACATCGCGTTCGGGATCAGCAGGGCCAGGTCCGGAAAGGCAACGATGAGGGCGAGGGTCGCGATCATGGCCAGCCAGAACGGCATGATGCCGGCGAAGATGGTCTCGATCGGCACGTCCGGAACCACGCTTTTGACAATGAAGACATTGACGCCGACCGGCGGGGATATCAGCCCCATCTCCAGAACGATCACCATGACGACGCCCAGCCAAATGGGATCGAAGCCAAGGCCCGTCACCAGCGGAAAGACGATGGGCAGGGTGATAACCAGCAAGGAGAGGCCTTCGATGAACATGCCCAAGATGACGTAACCGAGCAGGATCAGGAACAGGGTCCCATAGGTGCCGAGCGCAAGGCCCGTTACACCGCCGGCAATTGTCGCCGGCAGGTGGGACAGCGCAACGAAGGGCGCAAAGACATTCGCGCCGACAAGAATGAAAAAAGCCATTCCCGTCGTTTTCAATGTCTCGGCACTGATGTGATAGAGCGCAGGGAGGGTGCATTTACGCCTCAAGATCAGCATGACGAATGCGAAAAAGGCGCCGGCACCGGCCGCTTCAACCGGCGTGAAAATACCGGTGTAGATACCGCCAATCGTGATCAGGATAATCACGCCGATCCCGGTCGCGCGGAACAGGCTGAGCAGTTTCTCCCGCAAGCTGAAATCAGGCCCGCGGGGACCTTCCTCCGGCCGCATGAGCGTAACCAGCGCAATGGCCACCAGGAACAAGGAGGTCAGTACGAGCCCGGGCAAGACCCCCGCCATGAAAAGACGGCCGATCGACTGTTCCGTCAGGATTGCGTAGATCACGAACCCGGTCGATGGTGGAATGAGAATGCCGAGTGTGCCACCGGCTGCGATCGATCCCGTTGCGAGCCGCGCCCCGTAATTGAACCGGCGCATTTCAGGATAAGCCACCTTGCCCATGGTGACGGCCGAGGCGATCGACGAACCGGACAGGGCGGCAAAACCCGCACAGCCCATGATCGTTGCTGCTGCGAGCCCGCCTTTCAGATGCCCAACCGTCTTGTGGGCGGCGTCGAACAGGTCACGGCTCAAACCCGCGGTGGAGGCCAGGTTTCCCATCAGGATGAAGAGCGGGATTATGGTCAGTTCGTAAACCGTGACCGTTGCGAAGACCTGTCCGCTCAAGGTGAAGGCCGCCGGGGTGAAACCCGACAACACGACGGTCCCGGAAAACCCGACCACGAGCAGGGCGATTGCCACCGGTGTGCCGAGAGCCAGCAACACGAACAGGGCAAGAAAACCGAGTGCGCCGCAGATCTCAGGACTCATTTCGCCAGTCTTTCCAGGAGGAGAACCAAGGCGGAAAGACCACAGCCCAAGGCAACCGCGTAGTAGGAAGGGGCAAAGGGAAGCTGCAGCAGCAAGGTTGTTTCACCGAACGACGCCGCCTCGAGCGCATTGAAAAAGGCGCGCCATGCGAGATAGGCGAGTATGGCAATCCCAAGCAGCGACGATACCCATTCGAGGAATACCTGCAGCGTGCCTGGAAAGAAACGCATCAGCGTGTCGATCGCGATCAGGCGGCCCGACAGCACGCACAGGGGAAAACTGTCCTTCATCGTTTCGGTCAG
>JBCDEN010000443.1:0-4259 GCA_039179715.1 Pseudomonadota bacterium | reverse complement strand
CTTGCGTTCCACGCCGACCGGATCCGGCAACGGCGCGCTTTCCTTCAATCCGGCAATCTCGGGGAGTGCGGCTACGGCGACCTCAAGATCCTCATCGATCCGGCGCTCAAGCACGGCCTTGCGGTCCCGTGCCGCTTCAAAGCGTTCTTCAGCGCGAATCTTCTGTTCGCGCGCACCAGCCATCGCTTCCATCGCGGCCTTTGCGGCGCGGTCGACTTCGGCAAGATCGAGCTCCGCCTGCTGAAGCTGGTCGTCCCTGGCCTTTTTGTCGTCCTCGGCCTTCGAAATGGCGGAAAAGAGATCCCGTCGCTTGACTTCAATATCGTCCGGTGCCTCAACCAGTTCCGCGCGTTCTTCCTCTGCTTCCTCGCGGCGTTCCGTGAGGATGGTGACCTGCCGGGCGGCATTTTGAGCACGCGTTTTCCAGCCGTCATATTCACGCTTGATGGCTTCAAGCCGGCGGTCGCGCATCTGCTGCTCGCGGGCAAGACCCTCCGACACTGCCCGCGCTTCCGCATGTGCGCCGCGCGCGGAAGCGACTTCGGCCTGCAGCTCGGCAATCCGGTCCTGAAAATCCGTGCTTTGGGGCGTCCCGGCGAGCTGTTCCTCCGCCTCTGCCGCCTGTTCGCGGGCAAGCTCGGCCTCCTCGCCCAGTCGCTCCGAGCGCTCTTGAGCCGCCGCCCGTTTCGCCGTCAGTTGCGCGGAGGACCTCTCCGCAAGAACCAGAACCTCGCGAACCGATGCCGTCTTGCGCTGTGCGTCCCTGACCTTGCCCCGGGCCGCCTGCTCGGTTTCGGCACGCACGCGAACGTCGCCGGCGGCCAGTTCCAGTTCCTGCTGCCGGTCTTCAAGCGTGCGGCGCGCCGTGTCGATCTCGTCGGCAAGTTCCATCAAGCGGTTCTTCTGTGACAGCCTTTGCGCGGCAGGTGTCGGGGCATTGGCGGCAACGACAAACCCGTCCCAGCGCCAGAGATCGCCTTCCACGGAGACCAGTCTTTGCCCGGGTTTCAATTTTTCGCGCAGTGCCGATCCCTGGTCCTGCGCGACAATGCCGGTCTGGCGCAGGCGGCGGGTCAGTTCTTCCGGGGCGATCACAACGTCGGACAGGACGCGCACGCCATCGGGCAGATCGGCATCCAGATCGTGCGCGAGCACCGAGCCCCACTTCACGGGTGCGCCGCCGCTCAGGGACGCATCGAGGTCTTCGCCGAGCGCCGCGCCGAGTGCGGTTTCAAAACCCTGCTCCACCTGAATTTTCTCAACAACGGGCGTGAAGTCCTGGTCCGTGTGCGCATTGAGCACCTGGTCCAGCGTCCGGGCCTCTGTTTCAAGTCCCTGCAGAAGCTGTTGTGCCGCGCTCAGCGGCGCTCTAGCGGATTGCTCCCTTTCCCGCGCTTCACGGGTTGCAGTCTCCGCGGCCTCGACGGTGGCTTCGGCCTCCATGAGTGCTTCTTCCGCCAGCTCCAGCTCTTCCCGGCTTTCGGCGATCCTGTCATGGCCGGCCATCTCAAGGTCTATGACTTCCAGCGCAGTTCGCGCATCTTGTGCCTGTGCCAAAAGGCGGTCCGTGCGCAGGCGGCTTTCGGCGACCGCGCGTTCCAGTTGACGCCGCTCGGCACTGGCCCGTGCCTCGGCCGCGGTCAGGTCGGAAAGCCGTGTTTCCAGATCGCGGACGATCTCGCCGGCCTCCGCAACCTTCTCACCGGCGGTCTCCGTGCGCTCCTGTACGAGTTCGTTTTCCTCCAGCAGCTCGGCGCGCTCTTCGGACAGACGTTCCAGGACCTCGTCATTTTCAGAGACCATCGACTGTTCGCGGCGGATGTCGTCGACCAGTTGCAAAAGACGGCGTTCAAGATCCTGAAGGCGTTCCTTGACGCGGCGCTCCTCGGCATCCAGTTCGTTGCGCGCAATCACGAGCCGTTGCAAGGCGGCAGCCGACTTGGCCGATTCGTCTCTCAGTTCGGGAAGCTTGTGCGCCGCGATCGCCTGGATGCGGGCGCTTTCGGCCTGCAGTGCGGTTGCCTCGTTGACCTGCTTCTGTGCTTCGGAAAACTGGACTTCGGCCGCGGTCAGCGCGTCACGTGATTCGATCCAGCGGATATAGAGGATGGACGCTTCCGCCGCGCGGATTTCGGAAGACAGGTTGCGGTATCTGCTGGCCTGGCGGGACTGACGCTTCAGATTGTCGAGCTGGCCGTCGATCTGGACAAGAACATCTTCGAGCCGCTCAAGGTTCTGTTCGGCGGCCCTGAGGCGGATTTCCGCTTCGTGGCGGCGCGAATGCAGACCGGAAATGCCCGCTGCCTCTTCCAGGATCTGACGCCGGGCCGTCGGTTTGGCGGCAATCAGTTCCCCGATCTGCCCCTGCCGGACCATTGCCGGTGAACGGGCACCGGTCGAGGCATCGGCAAACAGCAGCTGAACGTCGCGGGCACGTACGTCCTTGGCATTGATCTTGTAGTTGGACCCCTGTTCCCGCTCAATGCGCCTGCTGACTTCAAGCTGGTCGGAATCATTGAACGCGGCAGGAGCGGTCCGGTCCGAATTTTCAAGGAATAGCGTGACTTCGGCCGTGTTGCGCGCCGGCCGGTTGAGGCTTCCGGAAAAGATGACGTCATCCATGCCGGATGCGCGCATGTTCTTGTAGGAGTTTTCGCCCATCACCCAGCGCAGGGCTTCGACAAGGTTGGACTTGCCGCACCCGTTCGGGCCCACCACGCCCGTCAATCCGTCGCCGATGATGAATTCCATCGGTTCAATGAAGGACTTGAAGCCCACAACGCGGAGTTTGGAAAATCTCATGGACGCTCACCCCACCTCGAAGCAAGCGCCGCTAAAAGGATCTTTTTGTCGGCACGCGTACCAGTGTCCGGCGAAGTGTCCGCCGGTTCAGAGCTCTGCGTCGATGAGTGCTCCCATCTGGTCAATCGACATTGCTCCCGGGTGCCGTGCACCGTTGATGAAGAATGTCGGCGTCGAACTCACCCCGAATTCATTCGCCGCACGGTCTCTCACTGCGTTAACTGCGTCAAGAAGACCCTGGTTTGTCAAGCATTCCTCGAAGGACTCCTGTGTAAATCCGATCTGCTTGGAAAAGTCGAGGAGCGAATTGTACGGATTGTCGCTAAATGCCCATGCGCGCTGGTTTTCGAACATGGTATCCACAATCTCGAAATAATTCTCCGCCGGAGCGCAGCGGGCGAGCATGAATGCGGCAGCGGAGACCGGGTCCAGAGGGACCTCGCGGAAGATGAAGCGCACCTTGCCTGTGTCGACATACTGCTCTTTCAGCGGCTTCCAGGTGTTCTTGTGGAAGTTTGCACAGTGACCGCAGGTCATCGACGCATATTCCACCACGGTGACCGGCGCGTTCTCCTCGCCCAGGATCTTGTCGCCGAGCGGACCCGGTACGAGCAGATCGTCCATGTCGACGGATTGGGCGAGTGCCGGGAAGCTCGCGGCAACACCGAGTGCTGCGCTCGCCACGGCAGTGGTCTTGAGAAACTGTCTGCGGGTCTGGGTCACGAGGGTCGTCCTGTCACTTGTTAAACGCGCGGCACCTATTGGTGCCGGTTCTTTCGTTTCATTTGCCCCTTGAGGCAGCACGCGTCAACAAGGCTTATCAAATGTGGCAGGAGAGAGGACAGCAGAAAGCTGCGTTTCACGATGATGTTATTGTCTTGTTATCGGCCCCTGGCGCCAGAGCAGGCGCGGGTTCAGGCCGCTTCGTCATCATGTTTGGCGATCACCTGCGCCCCCAGCTTTTTCAGCGCTTCGCGCAGGCGGGTATTGTGGACCCCTTCCAGCTGCTGATCGAGCTTTTGTTGCTCCTTGTCCGTCAGCGACCGCAATCGTTTGCGCTCGGCCACCGGTTTCGAGGCCACGGGCTTTTGCAGGATTTTGATGCGGCCGATGGCCGCCCAGCCGTAGAAGGTGTTGATGCGTTCGATCACCTGGCCGCTCTCGTGCGACAGCAGCAGCGCGGTCGCGCCGTCCGTGTGCACCACCAGGGTCGCAGGCTGCGGCGATGCCTCGGGATCGGTCAGTTCCGGCCGGCGGGGCCACACCAGTTTGTCCGGCTGCACGCGGGTACCGTATTTTTCTCCGACGATATCTGTCCAGGCTGCAACGATGTCGACAGAAGCAAACCCGCGCTTCCGGCACGCAGGCGTCATCGCCTTGCCGACAAGATCAGCAAGCAGTTTTGCCTCTTGAGGCTTGCGATGTGCATTTGCCTTCGTCACGCTGTTGACCTACTT
>JBCDEN010000325.1:0-5445 GCA_039179715.1 Pseudomonadota bacterium | reverse complement strand
ATTGCCGTGATGGCGTTCTTCCAGATCGTCACCGACGGCACGCTGCTGCGCGCCGTCAATGTCACCAATCTGTTGCTGCAGAATTCCTACATCATCATCATGGCACTCGGCATGCTGATCGTGATCGTGTCCGGAAACATCGATCTTTCGGTCGGCTCCGTCATGGGCTTCATCGGCGCGCTCGCTGCCGTCATGATCGTCAACATGGACCAGTCGGTTCCGCTGACCATCATCGTCTGCCTTGTTGTCGGCGGCCTCATCGGCGCTGCCCAGGGCTACTGGGTGGCCTACTGGAAAATTCCCTCCTTCATCGTCACGCTCGCGGGCATGCTGGTGTTCAGAGGCCTGTCGCTCTGGCTGCTGGAAGGTCAGTCCGTCGGTCCGTTTCCGAAGGAATTCCAGATCCTCGCAACAGGCTTCGTTCCGGACATCTTCCCCGTGAGCTGGGGGGACTCGCTGGCGAACATGCTCGAGATGCGGCGCGTCAAGCACGTCAACATGCTGGCGCTCTTCACCGGCGTTGCAGCAGCTGCGATGATTGTCTGGATCGGCCTGCGCCAGCGCGCTCAGAACCGGCTCTACGGCATCGAGGATGAGCCGAAAATCTTCTTCGTTGCCCGCAATGTGATCGTCGCCGCTGCGCTCATCTTCGTCATGTACAAGCTGTCGCTGTTCCGCGGACTGCCCAACGTTCTGATCACCATGGGCGTCCTGACGATCATCTACGCCTTCATCACGGAATCGACCACGGTCGGTCGCCGCATTTATGCACTCGGCGGCAACGAAAAGGCCGCCAAGCTTTCGGGTATCAAGACGGAGCGGCTGACGTTCCTCGCCTTCACCAACATGGGCGTTCTGGCTGCTGCGGCCGGTCTTGTCTTCGCCGCGCGCCTGAACACGGCAACCCCGAAAGCCGGTTTTGCCCTGGAGCTGGATGTCATTGCCGCGGTCTTTATCGGTGGTGCGTCCATGTCAGGCGGCGTCGGCACCATCATTGGTGCGGTTGTCGGCGCGTTTCTGATGGGCGTTCTGAACAACGGCATGTCCATCATGGGCATCGGCATCGACTACCAGCAGATGATCAAGGGCCTCGTCCTGCTCGCTGCCGTGATTTTCGACGTCTACAACAAGAACAAGCAAGGATAGTCTCATGTTGCTCTCTCAGATCGTGGATACGCAGGGAAACTGTGCCGTTGTCGTCCGCAACGGCAGCGAAGCGGGCGTCCTGAAAGGGGTTTCCTCGACCTACCAACTGGTCATGGACGCGATCAGGAGAGGTCAGAGCCTGGCCGAACGTATCCGCGCCCACGAACTGGGTCCGGCCGTGGACCTGGACAAGCTGGCGGAGGACGGCCGCCTGCTCTTGCCGCTGCACCACCCGGACCCGGCACATATGCACCTGACGGGCACCGGCCTCACCCATCTGGGGTCCGCGGCAACCCGCGATGCCATGCACGCCAAAGCCGAGGACGAGGAAACCCAGTTGACGGACTCCATGAAGATGTTCCGCATGGGTGTGGAGAACGGCAAGCCGGCGAACGGCCATGCCGGTGTTCAGCCGGAATGGTTCTACAAGGGCAACGGCACCAGTGCCGTCGCGCCCGGAGGCGATCTGGTCAGCCCGGGCTTCTGCGACGACGGCGGCGAGGAACCCGAGATCGCCGGTATCTACGTCATCGGCCCGGATGGAACACCCAACCGCGTGGGATTTGCGCTTGCCAACGAGTTTTCCGATCACGTCATGGAGCGGCAGAACTATCTGTACCTGGCGCACTCCAAGCTGCGTCCGGCATCTTACGGACCGGAGCTGCGTGTCGGCGACCTGCCGGACCATGTTGAAGGTACCAGCCGGATCATCCGCGATGGCGCGCTTTTGTGGGAAAAGCCGTTCCTGTCCGGCGAGATCAACATGTCCCACACCCTGGCCAACCTGGAGCATCATCACTTCAAGTATGATCTCTTCTGCCAACCCGGCGACGTTCACGTTCACATGTTCGGCACAGCGACGCTTTCCTTTGCCGACGGTATTGCCTGCAAGGACGGCGACGTAGTTGAGATCGCGGCAAGCGGGTTCGGCGTTCCGCTGAAAAACCGGCTGGCCTTTGATGCGAAAGACAACGCCATGACAGCGGTCAGGGTGCTTTGACGAAATGGCATTCCAACCGGCAGACTGGCCCAGGAAACTGAGATCTTCGGAATGGTTTGGCGGCACCAGCCGGGACAATATCTATCATCGCAGCTGGATGAAGAACCAGGGCTTGCCGGACGATCTTTTTGACGGCCGTCCGGTCATCGGCATCTGCAACACCTGGTCGCAGCTGACGCCGTGCAATGCGCATCTGCGCGATCTCGCCGAACGCGTCAAACACGGCATTTACGAGGCAGGCGGGTTTCCCGTTGAATTTCCGGTTTTCTCCACGGGCGAGAGCACCTTGCGGCCAACGGCCATGATGTTCCGGAACCTTGCCAGCATGGATGTCGAGGAGGCCATCCGCGGCACCCCTCTGGACGGTGTTGTCCTGCTGGTCGGCTGTGACAAGACAACCCCGTCGCTGCTCATGGGAGCCGCATCCGTCAACCTTCCCGCAATCGTCGTCTCCGGCGGACCAATGCTCAACGGCTGGTTTCAGGGCGAACGGGTCGGCTCGGGCACGCATTTGTGGAAATTCTCAGAAGCCGTCAAGGCCGGCGACATGACCCGGGAGGAGTTTCTGGAAGCGGAGGTTTCCATGAGCCGGTCCCCTGGAAGCTGCAACACGATGGGCACGGCCTCCACCATGGCGTCGATGTCGGAAGCCCTTGGAATGGCGCTTTCCGGCAATGCCGCCATTCCCGCCGTCGACAGCCGGCGCCGCGTGATGGCACATCTGAGCGGCCGGCGGATCGTGCAGATGGTCAAGGATGATCTGAAACCTTCGGACATTCTGACGAGGCAGGCCTTTGAAAATGCCATCCGGACCAACGGCGCAATCGGTGGATCGACCAACGCCGTCATTCACCTGCTGGCCATTGCCGGACGTGCCGGCATTGATCTGACGCTTGATGACTGGGACCGGTTTGGCCGTGACATCCCCACCATCGTGAATCTGATGCCGTCGGGCGAATACCTCATGGAGGAGTTTTTCTACGCGGGCGGGTTGCCTGTCGTGATCAAGCGTCTCGGCGAAGCCGGGCTGCTGCATCGCGACGCCATCACGGCCTCGGGCGAAACCATCTGGAACGAGGTCAGAAATGTAAAGAACTGGAACGAGGCGGTTATCCTCCCCATCGAAAAGGCCCTGACGGAACAGGGCGGGATCGCCGTTCTGAAAGGCAACCTCTCGCCGAACGGAGCGGTTCTCAAACCATCGGCCGCATCGCCGCATCTCCTGAAGCATCGCGGCCGGGCCGTTGTCTTTGAAGATATCGACGACTACAAGCTCAAGATAAACGATGACGAGCTCGACATTGACGAGACCTGTATCATGGTGCTCAAGAATTGCGGCCCCAAGGGCTATCCCGGACTGTCGGAAGTCGGCAACATGGGCCTGCCACCGAAAATTCTGCGCAAGGGCATTACCGACATGATCCGCATTTCCGATGCTCGCATGTCCGGTACGGCCTATGGGACCGTCGTCCTGCACACGGCACCGGAAGCTGCGGCAGGTGGACCGCTCGCTGTCGTGCGCTCCGGAGACTTCATCGAACTGGATGTGCCGGGCCGCAGGCTCCATCTGGAGGTTTCAGACGAGGAACTGCAACGGCGGCTTGAGGACTGGAAGCCCACGCATGCGATTCCGGAGAGCGGCTACGCCCGCCTCTTTCACGATCACGTTCAGGGCGCAGACACAGGCGCAGATTTCGATTTTCTGATAGGCTGCCGCGGTTCCGCGGTTCCGAAGGATTCCCACTGATGACTGAAAAACTGGCGCTGGTCGGTATCGGCAAGATTGCCCGGGACCAGCACATTCCTGCGATTTCCGCCAATCCCGACTGGACTCTTGAGGCGACCGTCAGCCGTCACGCATCGGTTGACGGGATCCCCTCTTACGCGGAGCTTCCGTCTCTGTTGGACGAACGGCCGGACATTTCGACGATTTCGCTCGCAATCCCGCCACAGCCGCGCTTTGCCTATGCCGAAGCCGCGCTCAGGGCCGGCAGGCACGTCATGCTCGAAAAGCCCCCCGGTCAGAGCCTCGCGGAATGTTTCGCGCTTGAGTCCCTGGCGCGTGAGATGGGCGTCACGATCTTCGCGACCTGGCACTCGCGCTTTGCCGACTGTGTGCCGGACCTGAAATCCTGGCTTGCTTCGCGTGAGCTCAGGCGCCTTCGGATTACCTGGAAGGAGGACGTCCGGCACTGGCACCCGGGGCAGGAATGGATCTGGGAGCCGGGCGGCATGGGTGTGTTTGATCCCGGGATCAACGCTCTGTCGATCATGACGGAAATCCTGCCCCATGCCGTTCACGTGCGCGAAGCCACGCTGGAATATCCGGAAAACCGGGCGACGCCGATTGCCGCCGAACTGAGCTTCACCGATCCGACGGGAGCCGATGTGTCCGCGGTCTTCGATTGGCGCCAGGAAGGCCCGCAGACATGGGATATTGAAGTGGAGACCACTGACGGCAGTGCCCGCTTGTCTCTCGGCGGCAGCAAACTTGAAATTGACGGTGAGCTGATCAGGGAAGGCTCGGACAATGAATATCCGAACCTTTATGCCAGAATGTCCGATCTCGTCCGGACGCGCACAAGCGACATGGATCTGTCTCCGTTCATCCATGTCTGCGATGCCTATTCCCTCGGCCGCAGGGTTGCAACGTCACCTTTCCACTATTGATCTTTCACCCCTGAACATCTGCCGAAACCGCTCAATGCCGGTGTCGGACCCGTTTCACCGCAGAAATTGCTCGACGACAACCATCTTGAACCCGTAGCTGGCGTTCAAAGAAAAAGAGTGTTTTTTTGAATATTGAAATGTCAGGTAGATGAAAGCTTGGTGAAAGGTTCCTGCGTTAGAATCCGGGTCGCTGTTTTCACGCATCAGTGCGGGAGTGCGCAAGGTGAGTTTTTGGTTTCCACCAAAGGACCAAGTGACCAGATCGCAGTTGATTGACGCAAAGACTGTTCATGATATCGATCAGGCCTCCGAACTTCATCCGGGCGATCACTTGCGCACCCAGTTGAGCACTGGCGGATATTCGGGAAAAATCCTGAACGGGAACATAGGAGGGGTCACCCACCTGATCGAAAGCAGTTCTCAAGATATCGAGTGGGAAACGCATGTAGCAAAAAACGTGTTTTCGTTCAGTCTCGTATTGGAGCAGCGTCAAGCGATATCGACCTACGGGGTGCGGCGTGACGCAAATACTGTCCTGGTAATGCCACCACGCTCATCGATCCACACAATCTTCGCGGCCCATGGAACAATTGGTGTGATTGCCGTTGATCCGATGGAGCTGCTCTCCT
>JBCDEN010000521.1:0-3680 GCA_039179715.1 Pseudomonadota bacterium | reverse complement strand
CGGCATTCAGTTTCATCCCGAGCTGACGCACCAGATGATGGTCAAGTGGACCACCAAGGCGGCTCCGCGCATGGAACTTCCCGGCGCGCAGCAGCGCCGCGACCACTTCGCGGGCCGCTTTGTCCATGACCCGGCAGTCAAAAGATGGCTCAACGACTTTCTCGATATCTGGATCGGCACGGCGGCAGTACCGGTGAACCGCGCCCAGTTGAACGCGGCGGAGTAGGCTCCGCCGCATCCGTCACGCCCTGAGGACTATTGAACCGGCATGATTTCCCCGGGACGCCAGGTCTTTTCGAACCAGGCTTCCTCCGGTCCGTATAGTCTCAGAATGGCAAACCAGCCCTTGTTCGCAACAGTCTGTATCCAGTTCTGTTCCTTGCCGGCCGGTGCCTCGGGACCGAAGTGCAACGTCACCGATCCGTCGTCGTTTTCCACCATCTTGTCGCGCCGGTTGTTTTTGCTCGGGAACGGCTGGCTCGTCTGCAGCTCGGAGCGTGTCTGCGGGTCATAGACAACAACCGACCAGAAATCCTTTGCTGGGACAATGGCCGGAATGGTCAGCGAATAGGTTTTGGAGCCGTCGAGGAAGGTTCCGGTGTTGTCCGTGACATTGAGAGCATATTGCGAACCCTTGCCGGGCAGCTTCAGGACCATGGCTGGGGTGTTGACGGTCGCCATGTAGAAGAACATTGTCCTGGCGTCCAGGTAGCGGCCGCCGTTGCCGTCGTCGCGCAACCATTGCCAGTTACCGCCGATAAACGCAGTGTACCAGCCACTGTTTTCGTACAAGTAGGCTTCCTTGTCGCGCGGCTTCAGCCAAATGGATCTGGCTGTCGCGTTTCCAACCGCAACGGCTTCAGTCAGGATCTTTGTCATCCGCTCGTCGGGATTGAAGTCCTTGCCCTTCTCGATACCGATTGCCGCCGCCAGACCGCGCAACTCCGGGTCAAACGTTGAGACCGGCTCTTTCTGGATGACGGTGTTCAGTTCGTTGTAGAATTCAAAGGTGTTCGCATGGATCGTATTGAACACCTTCTTGGAAACATTGATGAATTCCATGGACGGCGGAGAAGCCTTGTCACGCAAAGGATAGATTTTCAGTCCTGTGCGATAAGCTTTGACGGCTGCGTCCGTCTTGCCGTCGACCAAAAAGCCGCGCGCGATGAACCAGTTGATGTAGCTGGTGGATTTGGAGACAAAATAGGTTGCACCATCGACTTCCGCTTTGTAACCGCCGACGGGCGGGTCGAGATCACCGTCATAATCCGGCGGCAGGATCAGGTATTTTCCACCCTCGCCCTTGTCCGGACCGGGTACGCCCATATCCGTGACAAACCGGAAATAGGCATCATTGACGGTCGTCGGTCCCTGTCCTTTCGGCACCTCGATCACGACCGGACCGTCCCTTTCCAGATCCAGGATCGAGGAGCCGTAAACCGTATCGGTATTGCCCGTCAGGAACAGCGGATTTGAATCCATCAGGTCTTCGAAAACCGCGAATTTGTTGACCGCATCAATCCCGACATCGGTCATGCCGCGCCGGATGCCTTCAATGGAGGTCGCCGGAATGAAGTTCAGGAACACTTCCATTCCGCGCACAAAGTCGAGCGTATCGAACATGAGTGCGCTCGTTTCGGGTGTCGGGCGTCCGTCCACGAACCTGAGCGTGCCGAAGCGGGTCTCCACCTCGTCGGGTGTCAGAATATCTTCCGGAATTGGCGTGTTGTAGCCAGGCGGCGTGACGGTCTTGTCGGAAGCAAGAACTGCCGGGGTTTCGATGAAGAAACACAGTGCAAGCAGTGACAGATATTTTTTCATGGCTCTCTCCAGCCTCTGGGCTGACTGCGTCGTTGCGCGGTCGCATACGAGACTGGCGAATTCGCCGATGAAGTCAATAAAAACGCTGCGTCACTTTCGAGAAGCGGGGTGTCTGTCACCCCGCTCTTGCATTTCTTGACCAACTGTCTGGCTACTTGATCCGTGCATCCTCAACCGGATAGCCGAGACCGCCCTGTTCCCCGAAATTCTCCAGGTGGCATTCGCTGCAGGCGTTGATCACGTTGACGGCCTGCGGCGATCCGTTGGGGGCAACCATCATGTAGTACCAGTCGCCGGTTTCGGGCGACGTGCCGGCGGCAACCTTCTCCATCAGGAAGAGCGGACCGCTGGTCACCTTGCCGTCATCGTCAACGGCAAAGGATTCCTTCGCGATCCGGGTCCCGGCGGGAACCACCACATTCTCCGGCTTGTATTTCAGATATTCCTCGGCCCCGATCGAATTCACGTAGGTCATCAGGAACCGTCCGCCGTGAAAGCCTGGCGCTGCCGGAAACGCACTGGCCTTTGTCCACCCGGGATAGTCCTTCACGAACGCCTCCGGGATCCAGCGCTTTGCGCCCTTCTGATATCCGGCCTGCAAATCCGCTTTCAGGCAGTCATAGACCGCCTCGGCTTCGTTCCCGGTCAATTCATAACCCGGTTTTTGAACGTCGCATGCCGCATGAGCCGCGCTCGTCAGGAAAAGGGATGCAATCGCACCGCCCAGCCAAACAGGTAGCTTCCTCATTGTTCTCTCCCTAGCTAACGCCCCTATTCAGGGGCCTGGCCGGAAGAGTGTCCGCCCCCGGAACGCAAGACGACAATTCACATGAGCGGTGATCGCACGTGAAATTGCGTGAAGGGCTCAATTTTCAGAATAAATTACAAGTAAATAGCAGGCAGATCGCACCAAAGTGCGACCTGCTCACCTTTGCTCGATCAGCTGTCGAAGACCACAAGAAGGTCTTTTGCATCGATTTGCGCGCCCGGCGTGACCAGGACTTCCTTAATCTTGCCGTCTCTTTCGGCGTGAAGCGCCGTTTCCATTTTCATCGCTTCAATGGAAACAAGCACGTCTCCGGCTGTCACGTCCTGCCCGGCTGCGATGGCAACGGTGGAAATCACGCCCGGCATCGGGGCACCGACATGCGCCGCGTTGCCGTCCTCCGCCTTGCGCATGGCCGCGGCACCGGTCGCACCATGTGCCCGGTCCGGCACCTTGACGTTGCGTGGCTGGCCGTTCAGCTCAAAGAAGACTTTCTTTTCACCCTTCTCGTCGGTCTCCCCGATGGCCTGGCAGTGAACGACCAGCGTCTTGCCGGGTTCCAGGTCGACAAAGACCTCGTCGCCCGCTTCCAGCCCATAAAAATAGACCGGGGTCGGCAGAACCGAGGTCGGCCCGTATTGCTGCTGCGCCTTGTCGAAATCGGTAAAGACCTTGGGATACATGAGATAGGACGCCAGATCGGTGTCGTCGATGTCGCGCCCGACCGCCTCACCGGCCGTTTTCCGTTCCGCGTCGAGATCCGCGTCCTGAAGCAGCGATCCGGGACGCACGGTGATCGGTGCTTCTCCCTTGAGCACCTTGGCCTGCAGCGCAGCAGGCCATCCGCCGGGCGACTGGCCGAGATCCCCATGCAGCATCTTCACGACGCTGTCCGGAAACGCGACATCCTTGACCGGATCCTCGACCTCCGGCACGGACAGCCCCTGGCTGACCATCATCAGCGCCATGTCGCCAACCACCTTGGAAGAAGGCGTCACCTTGACGATGTCTCCGAACATCATGTTGACGTCGGCATAGGCCTGGGCAACTTCATGCCAGCGGGTTTCAAGACCAAGCGATCGGGCCTGTTCCT
>JBCDEN010000588.1:0-3200 GCA_039179715.1 Pseudomonadota bacterium | reverse complement strand
CCGAGATGCTGACCAGAACCGATCTTGGCCGCGCGACCGGGCGTCATGAAGCCGGTGCGCTCATTCACGGCAAGGTCACGGCAACAGACGCGGCCTGGGGGCTGACCCTTGTCGACATCGGCGGTGCCGTTCTGCAGATCCCGGATCTTCCCGCAGAAATCGGAGACACGGTCAGACTGCGGATCAGGGCACGCGATGTCGCCCTCGCGCTCGAACCGCCGCGGGGCCTGTCGATCCGCAACGCGTTCGAGGCAACCATCACCAGCATTTCGGAGGAAACCGGACCCTATGCGGAAATTCTCTGCGTCCTCAACAGGCAGACCATCCGGGCGCGCATCACGCGGGCTTCCGTTGCCGATCTTGATCTGGCTGCCGGCAAGAACGTGACCGTGCTGATCAAGAGCGTTGCCATCGACAGGCGGCAGAGAAGCCTGGTTTGACGTATTTTCCGGCCCTGACGATTTTGGTCAATTTCACGGCGGAATTTCGTGCAGTATACTGATCCGATGATGCGCAGACCAAAGCGCCTGGCGTGGCGCAAGCTGAAATTCGGCATCGGTGCCGGACTGGTTCTGGCCACACTCTTGATCGTGTGGCTGACCGGTTTGGCCAGCCTGCGCATCACACTTGCCGAATCCGAAACCCGGGCGGAAGCGAATCTTGCCGTGCAGACGGCGGTTCTGGAACGCCTTCTGGACAAGTTCCGGCTGCTGTCCCCCCTGCTGGCACGCGGTCCGGACATTGCCGGGCTGATTGTGGATCAGAAGCTTGATGCGGAGCCCGGCGTTGCGGCGATCGCGGCCGGCATGTCCGGCGCGGAGGAAATCTGGCTGATGGACGCATCCGGCAAGGTCATCGTGTCCAGCCAGGAAAGCGTCCCGGCCAATGCGATCGGCGGTGCCGGGACGATCCCGCATGCGTTCACACAGGCAAGCCAGGGACAGCTCGGCCGCGAATTGATCCCGGGCACGCCTGAAACGCCGTCCAACTACGTATTCGCGTCGCCCCTGAGGCGGGGAGACACGTTCCTGGGCGTGCTGGCCGTCCGCGTCAGCCTTGATGATGTCGAACAGGCCTGGGCCCTGAGCAAGGATCCGATCCTTGCGCTTGACGGCAGGAACCGCGTCGTTGTGTCCAATGTCCCTGAACTGCGAGGCAAGACGCGGGACGAGCTTGATCCGAGCTGGAATGTCGCCGACCTGTCGCTGGCGGGCCGGATGCGGTTGCTCATGCCTGCCGCAGGCGCGCGCAATTCGCACATGCAGCTGACATCGAACCTGCCGGTTCTGGAATGGGAGGTGCGGACGCTTGTCGACATCGAGGATGCGCGCCGTCAGTCCGGATGGGCGATGCTCGTCGCTCTGCTGGTCTGTGTCATCGCGGCGGGCGGCATCTGGTTCCTGATCGCGCGGCGCGAGGAATTCGTGCGCGAGGAGCGGCGCAACCGGGCCTCGGCGCTCCGCCTGGAACGCCGCGTCCAGAGCCGGACGGCGGAATTGCGCCGGGCCAACACCCATCTGGAACGTGAGGTGCGCGAACGCGAACAGGCGGAAGACAATTTGCGCCAGACACAGGCCGAACTTGTTCAGGCGGCAAAGCTTGCAACGCTTGGACGGATGTCGGCCGCCCTCAGCCACGAATACAACCAGCCTCTGGCGGCTATCAGGTCCGATGCGGAAATCGCGGAAATGCTGATCGATCGCAACCGGGCCGGCGAGGCGAAATCGAACCTGGCGCGCATTGGCGGCATGGTCACGCGCATGGGAGAAATCGCCAAGACGCTCAAGGGCTTCAGCAGGCGTTCCGGTACGGATATCAAACCGGTCTCTCTTCGTCAGGCCATCGACGAGGCGCTGTTGTTGCTTCAGCCGCAAATCAAGCAGAGCGGATTGGTGCTCGACCTGAATCTTCCCGACCAGGACATTATCGTCAAGGGCGGGCGTATCCGGCTCGAGCAGGTCATCATCAACCTCCTGGCCAATGCCTTTGATGCGGTGCAGTCCCGTCCGGCACCACGGGTCAGTCTTTCCCTCATGCGCGAGGATCGCGAGGCGGTTCTGCAAGTTGCCGACAACGGCACCGGGATCGATTCCGAAACGCTGCCGCAGGTCTTCGACCCGTTCTTCACCACCAAGGATGTCGGCGCCGGCCTTGGATTGGGCCTGTCGATCGCCTACAAGATCGTCCATGATTTTTCCGGAACGCTGAAAGCGGAGAACCGGGAAGACGGCGGCGCGGTCTTCACGATGCGCCTGCCGATCGCGGACAAACAGGTGCTGGCGGCGGAATAGAACATGGATCAGGCAACGGTTCTGTTGATCGATGACGAGGAGGCGCTCAGGGGGTCCCTGAGTCAGGGCCTTGAGCTGAGCGGCCAGGACGTTTTCGCGACCGGGGCTCCGGAACAGGCGCTCGAACGCATCAATCGCGGCTTTTACGGCGTTCTTGTCACCGATATCCGCATGCCGGGCACGGACGGGTTTCAGGTGATGAAAACGGCGTTCGAGATCGATCCGGCCCTTCCCGTGGTTCTGATCACCGGGCATGGTGATGTGCCGCTGGCCGTCGAGGCGATGCGGGCGGGCGCCTACGACTTTCTGGAAAAGCCCTTTTCCGTCTCGCATCTTGCCTCCGTTGTCGAGCGCGCCCTCGACAAGCGAAGGCTTGTCCTGGAAAACCGCAAGCTGCGTGAGGAACTCGCCGACAGGACCGGACTGGAAAGCCGGCTCGTTGGCCGGACATCCGTGATGGACCTCTTGCGCAAGAACGTGACTGCGCTGGCCGCGACAGACGCGGATGTGCTGATCCTCGGCGAAACAGGTTCCGGAAAGGAAGTCGTCGCCCGGGCGCTGCACGATGAAGGCCCGCGCAAGGTGAAACCCTTTGTTGCGCTCAATTGTGGGGCTTTGCCGGCCGAAATCATCGAATCGGAACTCTTTGGTCACGAGAAGGGGGCCTTCACCGGCGCAAGCGGGCAACGGATCGGCAAACTGGAACATGCACATGGCGGCACGGTGTTTCTGGACGAGATTGAATCCATGCCGCTTGAGTTGCAGGTCAAGCTTCTGAGGGTGATTGAAACCAGGACGATCGAGAGGCTTGGTTCCAACAAGGGGATCGACCTCGATGTCCGTTTCATAGCCGCGACCAAGGAGGATCTGGAAAAGGCCGGAAAAGAGGGCCGCTTCAGGCTCGACCTG
>JBCDEN010000528.1:0-3624 GCA_039179715.1 Pseudomonadota bacterium | reverse complement strand
GCGGCCAAGGAAGAAAAAGATGCAGGGCGACCCGAATCATCTGACCTGATCACGCGCAAACCATCGGTCAAGATCAATGTCCCTGAGAAGCTGCGTCAGGCAGCTTGCAGCAGTCGTTTGATGCGAACTGCGGCACGGCGGAGCGAACGATGCAGACGCCGGCCCTTCACCGTGAACCATTCATCGAGTTTCCGGTCCGTCACCAGCGGCGGAACTTTCTGGTAGAGAAGATGATAGACGGCGAGAATGAGCAGAAGCGTCACGCCCCACGAAATCAGCGTGTCGGAAAAGAAATGTCCTCCGAACGCAACCCGGTTGGCCGACAGGATCACGCAAAGCGGCAGCACGAAACACAAGGTAGCCTTGCGCCAGCTCACCGGAACGAGGAACGCAATCGACGTGAGCCAGATCGCTGCGGACGCTTCGCCCGAAACGAAGGAACAGTTGCGGTCGCAATAATCGGACATGACCCAGACCGGCTGGTGCGGCAGGTCACCGCCGAATTCCTCGACGTAGCGCGGCCGCGGACGCCCCCAATTGTCTTTCAGGATGGTGTTTACAAGCAGCCCCGGCCCCATGATGAGCGTGCTCAGCAGAAAAATCGGTTGTCGCAGGGGCAGGATAGGGGACCTCCCGGGAGCCACCAGTTTTAGCACCAGCACGGCAACACAACTGATCGCGATAACACGGACGAGAAACGGACCCAGATGCCGGACATCCCGCAGAAAGGCATCATTTTGAGCCCAGAAACCTTCCGTTTCCGAATAGAACAGACCGCTGACAAAAATATCGACACGCGGGAAGAGAAGAAAAAACGCGGAGACGGCGACGATATAGATCGCAACGCTCATCATCGGGTGGGCCATACACCATCCGGCGAACTTGCGAAGCGCGGACTTGGGATTATTCTGGTGTGGTGGGATCTGCGTCATTGCTGCTTTTCGAACCGGTTCGGAATTTCGGGATCAAGGCCGTACCATCGCAGCCTGCCTTGGGAGGGTATGACCTAGCGCATCCACCGATGCCATCCAAGCCCCCAAATCCGGCGTCCATTCAAGCGGGGTAACACAACGTGTCCACGAGCCGCCAGCCCGGCCAGCATGCAAACGCCGACCATCGTTCTGATGTGGCGGAAAAGCGCCCGGTCGTCGAATTCTGGTACGAGTTCGCATCCACATACAGTTACCTGTCCGCCATGCGGATCGAGACCCTGGCGAGCGATTGCAACATTCGCATTGCCTGGCGGCCGTTCCTGCTCGGCCCCATTTTCAAGAAACAGGGCTGGGACACGTCTCCCTTCAACCTTCATCCGGCAAAGGGCCGCTACATGTGGCAGGACATGGAGCGGCAATGCGAGAGATACGGTTTGCCGTTCACCATGCCGGCGCCGTTTCCGCAGCACAGCCTGCTGGCGGCACGGATCGCCCATTCCAGCCGTCAGCAGTCCTGGATCGGATCCTTCACACGCGCGGTCTATGTCGCTGAATTCGGCCAGGGGCACGATATCTCGGACGAAGGCCTGATGGCCAGTCTCCTGCTGGAAGCAGGGGCACCTGTGACACAGGCTCTCAGCGATGCCGGAAAATCAGAAACCAAGATCGGACTGCGTGCGGCAGTAGCGGAGGCAGAGGAACGCGGCATTTTCGGCGCCCCAAGCATCGTTCTTGAAAACGGCGACCTCTTCTGGGGCGATGACCGGTTGGAGCAGGCGCTGGAAACAGCCTCGCGCGGCTAGGTCAGCGATATCGCAGAACCGGGACATCCTGCAGGCTTACGATACCCCGCTGGAGCGATCAGGCGTCAACCGCGCGCGTTCGAGTGCTGCGAACAGGTCCGCCGGCGACAGCGGTTTTGCAATGACGTCCTTGAAGCCGACCGCGTACAGCCGGGTTTCGCCGACCGCCTCCAGCGCGGCGGTCACCGCAATGAGCGGCAAGCCCGAATGCGCGGGATCCGCCTTGATGTCGCGTGCGGTTTCAATACCGCTTTTTCCGGGCATGTTCAGATCAAGAAGAACCGCGTCGTAAGTCTTGTGGGGCAGCATGTGGAGCGCTTCATCGCCCGAGTGGACCACGTCGAAGGAATATCCGAACGATTCCATCAGCGCGGACATGAGCCGGCAATTGGTTTCGTTGTCGTCAACGATGAGAACATGCGCTGCGGGCGCGGCTGCCTTTCTTTCTGGCCGGGGGATGCTTTCAAGGACGGGCTGGCGCTCTGCGCAAGTCCCTCTTTGCGCGGGAATGAGAAGTTCAAACCTGCTTCCCCCCGCCTCGGGCCGCTGCAGGCTCAACTGCCCGCCCAGCTGGAGGGATTGACCGGCTGCTCCCCAAAGCCCCAGGCCGGAGCCTTCGGCGGTTTGCAGCCCGTGTTTGCCGCGCGAAAACGGCCGGAACAGTTTTGTTTCTTCTTCCGGATCGATCCCGGGCCCTGTGTCCGTAATCGAAACGCGGGCAAAATCCGGCGTCTCACCGGTCTGGTCTGCAGCAGGAGGCCCGCTTTGCGAGACCTCGACGTCGACCGAGCCCCGATCGGTATACTTCACCGCATTGTCCAGAAGGGTTGTCACGATCCTGCGCAATTCGGCGGCGTGAGACGTCACCAGGCCGCGCGCTGACGGACCGATGCGGAGCCTGAAGATCAGACCCTTTTCATCGGCCGCGATTTCAAACAGCTCAACGCAGTCTTGCACGATGTCCGCGACACCCAGCTGCGAGGGCACTGCGTTGTCGTCGGAGCTGACCGCCTCGACAAGGTCGCCGGTCATGGCCGTCAGTGCATCGATGGAACGAATGAGGATCGAGAGCTTTTCGAACTGGTCATCATCCAGCGGCCTGCTTCCGATCAGCTCAGCGGTAAGTCGCATCGCGGCAAGCGGTGTTCTGAGATCATGTGCCAGCAGTGCCAGCTTGACAGCTTCGTCGTCACGGTCCGGCATGAAGCCCGGTTCCTTTTGCGCGCAGGAACAATCGGATCACCGAGCTCCGGCGAAACAGGAAAACCCGGTGACTGTTGTCGAGGCCATTTTGAAGGCTAGCGGCGCGGGATCCAATCCCCTAAAACATTTCCCAACCGCTAAATTTGCCTGCCTCTTCGTTCTCAAAGCCTCGCTGAAACCGGATGCTTGCACAGACCTTTCTGATCGTTGCCCCAGTCTTCATCCTGATCGGGATCGGCTACTGCCTTGCCCGATTTCGCGTACTGAACCAGTCGATCGGCGAAGCGCTCGGCGACTTTGTCTTCATTGTCGCCGTTCCCGTCCTGATCTTTCGATCCCTCATCAATGCGGACCTGTCCGGCGGGTTTCCGCTCGCGCTCTGGGGCAGCTACTTCATGGGGGTCGCTGTGGCCTGGACACTCGGCACGCTGGTGATCCGGAAGATCTTTGGCCGTGAGGCCCGGGCAGGTGCGATCGGGGCGATATCGGCTTCTTATTCCAATGTCGTGCTTGTCGGCATGCCGCTCATTGCCGCGGTCTACGGCACCGGCGGGCTGGTGCCGCTGCTGCTGATCATTTCCATTCACCTAGCGACCATGACCGTTGTCACGGCCTTCGCCATGGAGCGAACAGCCGCGATCGACAACGGCACCGAAATGCCGCCGGTCGGCAAGCTAATCCTCGAG
>JBCDEN010000358.1:0-4996 GCA_039179715.1 Pseudomonadota bacterium | reverse complement strand
TGTCTCCGCGAAGGAGCCGAGGCCCGGACAGGATTTTTTCCCGCTCACCGTGAACTACCAGGAAAAGGCCTTTGCCGCCGGTAAGATCCCGGGCGGTTATTTCAAGCGCGAAGGCCGCCCGTCGGAGCACGAGACGCTCACTTCCCGTCTGATCGACCGGCCGATCCGCCCGCTGTTTGCCGATGGCTACAAGAACGACACCCAGGTCGTTATCACCGTTTTGTCCCATGACATGGAAAACGCGCCGGACATTCTGGCCATGGTTGCAGCCTCTGCCGCACTGACCTTGTCCGGTGTTCCCTTCATGGGCCCGATCGGCGGTGCGCGCGTTGGTTACATCGACGGCGAATACGTTCTGAACCCGGCCGTCGACGACATGCCGGAAAGTGCGCTCGACCTCGTGGTCGCAGGCACCAACGACGCGGTCCTGATGGTGGAATCGGAAGCCAAGGAACTGGACGAAGCCACCATGCTCGGCGCGGTGATGTTCGGTCACAAGGGTTTCCAGACCGTGATCGACGCGATCATCAAGCTGGCCGAGACCGCTGCGAAGGAACCGCGCGAACTGTCCATTCCGGACCATTCCGCGCTTTTCGATCAGGTCAAGTCCCTTGCAGGCGAGGAACTGGCCGCAGCCTACAAGATCACCTCCAAGACCGATCGCAAGAACGCGGTCGATGCCGCCAAGGCCAAGGTTGTCGAGGCACTGATCACCAACGCTGCGGAAGGCGAGGCTCCGGAAGCCAATGTACTCGGCGAGCAGTTCAAGAAACTGGAAGCGGAGATCGTTCGCGGCGGTATCCTCGACACCGGCACGCGTATCGACGGACGTGACCTGTCGACTGTCCGCGCGATCTCCTCGGAAGTCGGCATTCTGCCGCGTGCACACGGTTCGTCCCTGGTCACGCGCGGCGAGACCCAGGGTCTCGTGGTCGCAACGCTCGGCACCGGCGAAGACGAACAATTCATCGATCTGCTGGAAGGCACCGTGAAGTCCCACTTCATGCTGCACTACAACTTCCCGCCCTATTCCGTCGGTGAAACCGGCCGCATGGGCTCCCCCGGACGGCGCGAGATCGGTCACGGCAAGCTGGCCTGGCGCGCGATCAACCCGATGCTGCCGCAGCACCATGATTTCCCGTATACGCTCCGCGTTGTTTCCGAAATCACCGAATCCAACGGTTCGTCCTCCATGGCGACCGTCTGCGGCACCTCTCTGGCGCTGATGGATGCCGGTGTCCCGCTAAAGGCTCCGGTCGCGGGCATCGCAATGGGCCTGATCAAGGACGGCGAGCGCTTCGCGGTTCTCTCCGACATTCTTGGCGACGAAGACCACCTCGGCGACATGGACTTCAAGGTTGCAGGAACCGAAGGCGGCATCACCTCGCTGCAGATGGACATCAAGATCGACGGCATCACCGAAGAGATCATGAAGGTTGCCCTGGAGCAGGCCAAAGGCGGCCGTATCCACATTCTGGGCGAGATGGCCAAGGCCATCACCGAAGCCCGTTCCGAGCTCGGTGAACATGCGCCGCGCATCGAAATGATGAAGATCCCGGTCGACAAGATCCGTGAAGTCATCGGTTCGGGTGGCAAGGTCATCCGCGAGATCGTGGAAAAGACGGGTGCCAAGGTCAATATCGAGGACGACGGCACGGTCAAGATCGCGTCTGCCGACGGCAAGGCGATCAAGGCGGCCGTCAACTGGATCAATTCCATCGCGGCGGAGCCGGAAGTCGGCGTGATCTACGAGGGAACGGTCGTCAAGTGCGTCGACTTCGGTGCCTTCGTCAACTTCTTCGGCGCCAAGGACGGCCTGGTTCATATCTCGCAGCTCGCCCCGCGCAAGGTCGGCAAGGTGACCGACGTCGTCAAGGAAGGCGACAAGGTCTGGGTCAAGCTCATGGGCTTTGACGAGCGCGGCAAGGTGCGCCTGTCCATGAAGGTCGTCGACCAGGAGACCGGCAAGGAAATCGAGAAGGACAACGCCGAGTAAACCCGGCCCGATCTCGAAACCGGAAACGCGCGAAGGAGACGCTCTTTCGCGCGTTTTGTTTTTGCAAGGCCGGTAGGGCCGGGCAAACTCTCCGATGAGCGGCAGGACTTGCCTGAACGCGGATTTGCCTCTGGTGCGGAAGCTGCTATACCCGCGATCGAATATCGGACAAGAGGATCGACATGGGTCAAATGCGCTTGGTTGTCGTTGGTGCCGGCGGCCGCATGGGCCGCGCGCTGACAAAGGCCGTGACTGAGAAGGACGGGGCCGCCGTCGTTGCCGCGATCGAACGCGAGGGCTCCGAGTTTCTGGGCCAGGATGCCGGGGAACTGGCCGGCGTGGGCCCGCTCGGCGTGCCTGTGACCGATGATCCCCTGACAGCCTTTGCCAATGCCGACGGGGTCCTGGACTTCACTGCTCCGGCGGCCAGCCTCTGGTTTGCGGAACTGGCCGCGCAGGCGCGGATCGTGCACGTGATCGGAACGACCGGATGGGCCGATGGCGAAGACGAGCCCCTGAAAGCGGCGGCACGCCATGCACGCATCGTGAAGTCCGGCAACATGAGCCTCGGCGTCAATCTGCTGGCGAGCCTCGTTCGTGTCGCCGCTGCCGCTTTGGACGCGGACTTCGATATCGAAGTCGTTGAAATGCATCACAAACACAAAGTGGATGCGCCGTCCGGAACGGCCCTTTTGCTCGGGCAGGCTGCCGCGCAGGGCCGCGGGATAGACCTCAATTCCCACGCGGTGCGCGCGCGCGACGGCATTATGGATCCCCGGAAGACCGGCGACATCGGCTTTGCCACGCTGCGCGGCGGCTCGGTGATCGGTGAGCATTCAGTGGTTTTCGCAGGCGAGGGCGAGCGCATTGAGCTGACCCATCGCGCGGAAGACCGACAGCTGTTCGCACGCGGTGCTGTCAAGGCTGCGCTCTGGGGATACGACCAGAAACCGGGGTTTTACTCCATGGCCGACGTGCTCGGCCTCAACGCATAACGATCGCCTAGTTTAAGGAGAACGGCATGGAACGCCTTCTTGTGCTTGTCCGGCATGGACAGAGCGAGTGGAATTTGAAGAACCTGTTCACGGGCTGGAAGGATCCGGGTCTGACCGAACAGGGCGTTGCGGAAGCACACAGGGCCGGGCAGCAGCTGAGAGATCTCAAGCTCGAATTCGACATCGCGTTCACATCCGACCTGTCGCGCGCGCAAAAGACCCTTGGCATCATTCTGGATGAACTCGGGCAGTCCGGCCTCGAAACCCTTCAGGATCAGGCCTTGAACGAGCGGGACTACGGCGACCTGACCGGCATGAACAAGGACCAGGCGCGTGAGGAATTCGGCGAGGAACAGGTCCATATCTGGCGCCGGTCCTACGACGTGCCGCCTCCGGGCGGCGAAAGCCTGAAAATGACGGCGGAGCGGGTTCTTCCCTATTACAAGAAGGAAATCCTGCCGCGGGTCCTGGAAGGCAAGCGCACGCTTGTTTCCGCGCATGGCAATTCGCTCAGGTCGCTGATCATGGAGCTGGAAGACCTGACCCCGGAAGAAATTCTGAAGCGGGAACTGGGCACGGGCACGCCGATCGTTTACCGCCTCGACGAAAATGGCGGTGTCGTCAGCGTTCAGGATCTCGCCGACTAGGCGGATGCCTGTTTGGAGGTAAAAGGCGGTCGTTGTGACCGCCTTTTTTGGTTTGGATCAGATTTCGAATCCGCTTTGCGCCGCCATGTTCTTGAGCGGTTTTTCCGGACGTGCGCCGACGTGGCTGATCACGTTCGCCGCGCAAAGGCAGCCGAGTTCCGCGGCATCGCCGAGCTTGTAGTCGCGTGCCAGTCCGAACAGGAAACCGGACGCGAACAGATCGCCGGCGCCGGTCAGGTCGACAACGCTGCTGACGGCCTGTGCCTCGACCTTGACCGTTTCATTGCTGTCAAAGGCCATCGCTCCGTTCTCGCCCAGCGTCAGCGCGGTCAGGGCGCCGGAGTCCCGCGCCGCCGAAATGGCCGTGTCGAGATCGGCTGTCTCGTAAAGCGCCTTCAGTTCGTGCTCGTTGGCGAACATGAGATCCACGACCTTGTCTTTCAAAAGCCCCTGAAACTCGGCCCTGTAGCGGTCGACACAGAAGGAATCCGACAAGGTGATCGCCACTTTCCGCCCGTTGGCATGCGCGACTTCTGCGGCCTTCAGGAAGGCTTTTTTCGCTTCTTCCGGATCCCACAGATAGCCTTCCATGTAGGTGACCGCGGAAGCCGCCACGACGTCTTCATCGACATCGCCGGTGCCGAATTCAACGCAGGCGCCAAGATAGGTGTTCATGGTCCTCTCGCCGTCGGGCGTGATCAGGATCATGGAGCGTGCGGTCGGGTTGCCGTCTACCAGGCGCGGGGTATTGAAATAGACGCCTGTGCCGTTCATGTCGTGATAGTAGCTGTCACCGAGTTCGTCCTCGGCCACCTTGCCGAAATAGGCGGGATTGCCCCCCAGCGAGGCAATGCCGGCCGCGGTGTTGCCGGCGCTTCCACCCGAAATGCGGACGGTCTGTCCCATCTTGTCGAAAAGCCGCACGGCCTCATCCGTATCGATCAGCCGCATGGATCCTTTGACAAGGCTCTCGCGGACCAGGAAATCTTCTTCGACATGCGCGAACACGTCGCAGATCGCGTTGCCGATGCAAAGCGCATCAAATCTCGTTTCGGTCATGAATTCCTCTAAGTATGAAGGATGTTGTTGTGTCAGGAATGCGGGTTCGGGCGCAATGCGCGGTTGGCTTCCGGTTCCTTGATCTTGTCCCGGAACGGGCTTGCCCGGTAAACGCCCAGGATATTCAGTTCCGCGCAAAAGAAGGCGAGCTCTTCCAGGGCGAGGCCGACGGCCGGGTCATCCGGGTGGCCTTCGACATCTGCATAGAACATGGAGGCGAAGAACTGGCCTTCGAGCTGATAGGATTCCAGCTTGGTCATGTTGACGCCGTTGGTGGCAAATCCGCCAAGCGCCTTGTA
>JBCDEN010000018.1:0-15675 GCA_039179715.1 Pseudomonadota bacterium | reverse complement strand
GTGGCGGCGGACATTGCCGGTCCGTTCGGACCGCCGCAGATCCTGGTGCATGCCGCAGGTATCAACACACGCGAAGCGGCCGACGATGTCACGCCCGAAGGCTGGGACATCACCTTGTCGCTCAATCTGACCGTCCCGTTCTTTCTCTCAAAGGCCTTCGTGCCGGCAATGCGGGAAAAGCGCTGGGGCCGGATCGTGACCTTTGCCTCGCTGCAGACAACCCGTGCCTTTCCCGGAGGCATTGCCTATGGCGCATCCAAGGGCGGCATCGGTCAGCTCACGCGGGCCATGGCCGAGGCGTGGTCGAAAGACGGCATCAACGCCAATGCCATCGGTCCCGGGTTCTTTCCGACGGAGCTGACGGCAGCCGTCTTCGGCGATGACGAACGTGCGAAGCGCAATGCGGCACAGACATGCATCGGGCGCAATGGCGCGCTGGAGGATATGGATGGTCCGCTGCTGTTTCTTTGCTCGGACGCATCCGCCTATGTGACCGGTCAGGTGCTGATGGTCGATGGAGGGTTCACCGCGAAATGAAAGCGCTTGTCTACACAGGGCCTGAAAGCCAGTCCTACATGGAGGTCGCCGATCCCGTTCCGTCAGACGGTGAGGTGCTGATCCGGGTTGCCCATACCGGCATCTGCGGGTCGGACATGCATGCCTTCCTCGGCCATGACGAACGCCGCCCCGCACCGCTTATCCTCGGCCATGAAGTGGCAGGCACAGTGATCTCAGGTGCTCAGGCCGGGCGGCGGGTCACGGTGAACCCGCTGTTGAGCTGCGGGGATTGCGAAGCGTGTCTTTCCGGGCGGGACAATCTGTGCCCCAATCGCCAGATCATCTCGATGCCCCCGCGCGAAGGCGGCTTTGCCGATTTTCTGTCTATGCCGGAAAGCAATCTCGTGACCGTGCCAGGCCACATCACGGATGCACAGGCCGCACTTGCCGAACCGATTGCCTGCGGCTGGCATGCGGTGCGTCTTGCCAAACAGGCGCTTGCCCAGGATCCGGCACGTGCGCGCGCGCTTGCAATCGGTGGCGGCGCCATCGGCCTGGGGGCAGCCTTGTCCCTGAAGGCGCAGGGCATCGAAAAAGTCCAGCTTGTCGAGCCGAATGCAGAGAGAGCGCGTTTTCTGACGACGCGCTGTGGCATCGATGTCTTGAGCCCCGACCAGGCGGAAGCGAACGGTCCCTATGACGTTGTGGTGGACGGCGTCGGGTATGCCGCCACCCGCGCCACGGCGTCGGCCTGCGTCAAGCCGGGAGGTGTCATCGTTCACATCGGGCTGGGTTCTGCCGAAGGCGGGCTTGACATAAGACGCATCACCCTTCAGGAAATTCAATTCATCGGCACGTACACCTACACCGCACAAGACTTCCGCGACACCGCAGCAGCCATGTTCGATGGCCGGCTCGGCGCACTCGACTGGGTTGAAAGCCGCCCGCTGTCAGAGGGGCTTCGCGCCTTCACCGACCTGCGCGCCGGACATGTCGCGGTTCCGAAAATTCTACTGACACCAGACGCCTAAGGAGACATTCATGTCTGAAATTCCCCACCTTCTCGTTCACGAACATGCCGACAATGTCGGTGTGGTCGTTGTGGAGGGCCTGACCGCCGGTACCGACATGCTGTGCTGTGTCACCCACGACAATTCCACGTTCCGCCTGACGGCCGGCGCCGACGTTCCAATTGGCCACAAGATCGCCCTGAAGGATCTGAACGACGGCGACACCGCCGTCAAATACGGCGAGGATATCGGCAAGATCATTGCCGAGATTCCCAAGGGCGGCCACGTCCATACCCATAATTGCAAAACCAAGCGCTGGTAAGGAGCCGTGTCCATGTCTTCCAAATATTCAAACATCACGGTCAAGGCGTTCCGGCGCGAAAACGGCAGGGTCGGCGTGCGCAACCACGTCGTCATTCTGCCGGTCGACGATATTTCGAACGCGGCCTGTGAAGCGGTTGCCAACAATGTGAAGGGCACGCTTGCGATCCCGCATGCTTATGGCCGACTGCAATTTGGCGAGGATCTGGAGCTGCATTTCAGAACCATGATCGGAACCGGGGCGAACCCGAATGTCGCCGCTGTCGTCGTGATCGGCATCGAGCCCGGCTGGACCAAGCGGATTGCCGACGGGATCAGGGAGACCGGCAAACCGGTTGCCGAGTTCTCGATCGAGCAGAACGGTGATTTCGAAACAATCCGCGCAGCGTCCTGGAAAGCGAAGGAGTTCGTGCACTGGTCAACCGAGCTTCAGCGTGAAGAGTGCTCCATCTCCGATATCTGGGTCTCCACGAAATGCGGCGAGAGCGACACAACGACGGGTCTTGGATCATGCCCGACCGTCGGCAACATGTATGACAAGCTGCTGCCGGAAGGCATTACCGGTTTCTTCGGTGAAACCTCCGAAATCACCGGCGCGGAGCACATCTGCCAGAAACGCGCGATCAACGAAGAGGTTGGCGAGCGCTGGTACAAGATGTGGAAGGCGTATCAGGACGACGTGATTTTTGCGCACCAGACCGATGACCTTTCCGACAGTCAACCGACCAAGGGCAACATCGAAGGCGGTCTGACCACGATCGAGGAAAAGGCTCTTGGAAACCTGGAGAAGATCGGTCGCACGTCGCAATATATCGACATTCTGGACCCCGCTGAAGCACCGAAATCCGGAAAAGGGCTCTATTTCATGGACTCCTCTTCCGCGGCGGCAGAATGCGTGACGCTGATGGCGGCCGGTGGCGCGGTGATCCACACCTTCCCGACCGGGCAGGGGAACGTGGTCGGTAATCCGATCGTCCCAGTGATCAAGATCACCGCCAATCCGCGCACCGTCCGTACGATGAGCGAACATGTCGATGTGGATGTGTCCGGTATCCTTCGCCGTGACATGACGATCGACGAAGCAGGCGACGAGCTGATCGACATGATCCGGCGCACGGCAAACGGCCGGAACACGGCTGCCGAAGCGCTGGGTCACCGGGAATTCTCCATGACCAAGCTCTACCGAAGCGCCTGATTGCAGTTGGCGGGCGGCCGGGTACCCGGCCGCCTGCAATGGAAAGGAACGCCCGTGGAACCGAGCAAACGACTCAGCCTTGAAGAGGCGACCGGCCTGATACAGTCAGCCTTTACCGGTGCAGGTGTCTCCGAAAACACTGCACTTTGCGTTGCAAAGGCGCTCGTGGCCGCGGAAGCGGAAGGACAGGTTGGTCACGGTTTCTCCCGCGTTGAAGACTATGCCGCGCAAGTGCGTACGGGCAAAATCAAGGCGGACGCAGTTGTCGAAATCCGCCAGACGGGTGCAGGCAGTCTTTTGGCGGACGCCGGGTTTGGTTTTGCATATCCGGCTCTGGAACAGATCATAGACAGGGGCATCGAGCTGGCACCTGCCAGCGGCTGCGTCACCATGGGTGTCACGCGTTCGCACCATTGTGGAGCCCTGTCGGTGCAGGTGGAGAAGCTCGCGCGCGAAGGGCTTGTTGCCATCATGGTCGCCAACACGCCGGCTGCGATGGCGCCCCACGGCGCGAAGGAAGCCGTGTTTGGCACCAATCCGATCGCATTCGCCGCGCCGCGCGAAGGACGCGATCCCCTTGTTATGGATCTGTCACTTTCCAGGGTGGCGCGCGGCAAGGTCATGAGCGCGCGCAAGGCCGGCAATCCGATCCCGGAAGGCTGGGCGCTGGATGCTGACGGCAATTCGACAACGGATCCGGAAAAGGCGCTCGCCGGCACGATGCTGCCTATCGGCGAGGCGAAGGGCACGGCCCTGGCCCTCATGGTGGAAATTCTGGCGTCCGTGATGACCGGCGCATCTTTCAGCTCACAGGCGACCTCTTTCTTCAAGCCAGACGGCCCGTCTCCAGGTGTCGGTCAGTTTCTGATAGCCATGAAACCGCAGGACAGTCAGTTCCCGGAACGCCTGGAGCAATTGCTGACGCTCATTGAGACGCAGGAGGGCGCACGTCTGCCGGGCAGCCGCCGGTTTTCGGCGATCCGTGAGGCGGAAGCAAACGGGATCGATGTGCCGGTCCGCTATATCGACGCCTTGCGAAAACTCGCGGAAGGCGGAACCTGAAACATAGGCAGAGGCCGGACATCCGTTGGACCGATCCGGCCAAACCGAGGGAAACGGAGGCAACATACGCGCATGTATAAGCATATCCTCATTCCAGTTGCGCTCGACCATGAAACGCTTGTTGACCGGAAGCTTGAAATCGCAAGACATCTTCTGGCCGACGGCGGCCGCATAACGCTTTTGACCGTGCTTGAGAGCATTCCCGGCTTCGTCTCCGAGTTTGTCGACCTCAAGATCGACAATCACCTGACACAGAAGGTGGAAGACCGCCTCAAGGCAGCAGGTGGTGGGGACGAGCGTATCAGCTGCAAGGTCGTTACAGGCAAACCGGGGGTGCAGATTGCAGCTTATGCCGAGACTGCGGACATTGATCTCATTCTTGTCGGATCACATCATCCTTCGGCGCAGGATTATTTCCTCGGATCGACCGCGTCGCGGGTAGTCCGCAGGGCCGGGTGCTCGGTGTTTGTCGTCAGAGACAGCGACGGCTAATGCGATGAATTTGAAGTTCGCATCTTTGCTCCAGCACTCTGCGAAGCGAACTTCAAATTCGTAAACCGCAATAGAAACATATACTTGCTAGTCGCCTTCTTCAATCTGAAGTTCGTTCGAAGCCCGCTGCAAAATGAGTCGAACTTCAGATCCAGGTGACCAGGTCATACATTCATACATCAGGCCGCTTTTCGCGCTTTTCCTGGCATCTCATTGCCGTTTGCTGCACCATTGCGGGCTGACTTATGAAGGTATGACGTAAGGCGCTTTCACAGGCAGGACTGAGAACCGCTAAACGGTCACCGTCATGCCGAAGGCGCGCTGCGGGCGATAGGTCGATTTGACAAAGCGGGAAGCCGCTGCATCCAGGTCGGCGATCTCCAATCCCAATTGCTCGTTCAGACGCGCGCCGAGTTCCCGGGTCTTGTCACGCCGTGCTTGTGCGTCGTCCCATTCCGGCAAGATCTCCTGCTGCCAGAATGTCTCGACCCAGCCGTAGTCGGCAACATGCACGTGGTCGAATTCTTCCAGCGCGGTCATCACGCAGCCGAGACGCGCACCAAGGATGGCCCAGTCGCCGTTCGGCGCGTCCTGGCCGACGCTGCACCAGACCCTGAGACGTTCGCGATTGGCGGCGCCAATGTGCTGGAAAAGCGCTTCCCTTTTTGGCAGATCGGGCCACGCCTCATAGGCGAGAATGCCGCCGGCAAGATTGAATTTCACGCCCTCGCGAAAGCCGCCCCGGAACGCCTGAAACGGGCTGGCCGTCATGTGAACTTCCGACAGGACGCGGTTGACCTGGAAATAGGGGGTTGTCCAGCAGAAGTCTACGGCGGCCTCCCGGCGCTGGGCATTTTCGTGAGAGCGGAGCGTCACCAGGGTTTCACGGGGCCAGATCTTCACACCACCATTGCCATATTCCAGAGCGTTCAAAACGTTGCGGGCGCTGAAGGAAAACACCGCGCCCCGATCTCTCGGCGACACGTCGAAACAGCTGGTGAAGAACAGATCGTCGATCAACAGGTTGTCAGCGTCGATCGTGATGACGTGGTCACTCGCGGCGACTTCACCGGCCTGCCGGTGCGCTGCATCGAACCCTTCGACCCCATGGACGCGCCGTGCATGCGGCAAAATCTCCAGAACGCGCTTGTAGTTCTCATCGGCGTTGGGCTCGTCAAAGCTCAGGAAAACGGCATCGCATGCGGACAGGTCGAGCACGGTATCACCAGTCCTTGTCGTCGCCGAGGTGAACGATTGCTTCCGGCCGCCACTTTTCGATCAGGAGTTCCTTCCGCCTGACGAAATAGGCGCGCCAGTCGAGTTCGGGCAGGGTCAAGGCTCCGGCGGTGACATTCGGCAACGCGTCATAGGCCAGCCCGGCATTTTGAAGCGGAACAAGATCGGTCAGATCCACAACGATCACGGGCAGCATGCCCTGGTCTTTTGCGCCCTTGCCGGCCGCAGGCAGAAGCGGCTCGGCCTCTTCCCAATCGAGACCGCATAGATTGACCAGCATGATCGACAACGCCTTGTCGGATCGCACAAGGCCGTCGACAAGCGGGCTGTCGGCATTGAACGGCCAGGCGGCGTCGCCCTCATCCAGTCCGGGCGGTTCATCCTTGCGGCCCCAGCCAATCTGAAAAGAAAATTCCTTCATCCCGCCCCAAATCTGCCGTTTGTCATTTTGTAAGGGATGTCAGCACGTCCTGCCAAGTGGCCGCCAGTGTCTTCCGGTCGCGGGCAGCGGCCGCCGCCGCTGCTTGCCGGCCCCGGTTCGCCCACGCATCGGTGTCTTCGGTCAAGGCCTCTTTGAGAGCCTCGGCGAGATTGCCGTCTTGGTAGATCAGACCGGAAACCGGAGGATCGATAACGTCCCGGATGCCCGGTGTGTCTGGTCCCAGAACGGCGCGCGCGAGCGTCGCAGCCAAAATGGCGGAGCCGGATGTCAGGGACGCCCGGTAGGGCAGCACGACAAAGTCGGCGGCGGCGTGAAGCCTGCCGACATCGTCCTGCGTTGCAAAGCCCTGCTTAAGCACCAGGCGCTCGTCATCGGGCAGGACCGGATCGAAGTTTCTTGCCAGTTCGCCTGCAAACACCAAACAGTCATCAGGACGGGCCGACGCGAGGAAGGCTTCTGCAAGTTCGGCCGGTTGCTTGTATGGTGCGATCCGACCGGGACAAAGGACAACCCGCCGTGCCCCTGACAGGCCCAGGTCGCTGCGTGCAGCGCTGCGCGCATGGACCGGATACGCGCCCTCGTAATTGTGATGCGCGATAATCCGGATCTTTCTTTCAGGCAGTCTCATTTCAGCTCGCGCGGCTGTCAGCGCGTGGAGCGAATGCAGGTGGAGGATGTCGGCAAGCTCACACAGGCCGGCCTGGAGATCGTCGTTTGCCGCACTTTTTTCCGTATCATGCGGCGCAAGATTGTGGATCGTCCAGACCACCTTGCCACCAGCGGCACGAAACCGGCTTATGCCGTCCAGGAAATCCTCGACAGATTTCGGTGCAACAGCGCCCATGAGCACGGCATGTTCCCAGTGCAGATGGAACAGAGCCGGCCTGTCCGGTGTCCCGGCTTTCAGGCCCAGCGCATCCTCGATCGAGCCCGGTTGCGCGGTGAAAGCCGGTTCGAGGCTCTCGTAGAGCAGCGTCTGGTAGGGATTTGTTGCCCTGTAATCGGGAAAAAACGTGATGCGCTGGGAGCTTAGGTCTTGGGGCGTGATCATGGCTGAAAATCTGAACGTGGCGGGTTGGCGGGTCAGGCACCATGAGGTTGTGTCAAACTCAAAAGCGTTTGACTTGACACCTTATCCGGGGTCGCTTCTAATCTTTTGCATATTTTTATTAATGTCAAAAATTCGGGTGAAGTCAGCTATGCCACGTTGGGTTCTCGGAAAAGTCTTGGCCATGCTGAGCGTTCTCGGCATCCCGTTGAGCAGCGCTGCGGCACAGGATTCCCGCCAGTTCGAGTCGCCGGCGTCCGCGCGAGCGTATTTGCGCGCGAACCCGGATGGGCCACAGGCCAATGCGGCGTTTCTGGCGCTGGTGGAGTTCCGTCTGATGCGGGAGAATCCAGGCTTGTCGCGAGACGAAATCGTCGCAATTTTCAACCGGAATGCATCGGCTTCGACCGGGGCGCGTCAGGCTCCGACGCCGGGCATCTATTGAGAAAAACCATGCGCTGGCCAATTCGGGTATTGTTCAAGTCGACCGGAGCCCTTGCGATCGCTGCGGTGTTTTTTCTCGCGCCTGCCGAGGCGCAGACGACCGACGCTCTTGCCGGGTCGACATCCCGTGTTGCGCTGGTGATCGGCAATTCGGCCTACCAGTCGGTCGCAGCGCTGCCCAACCCGGTCAACGATGCCGAACTGGTGGCGGAAAAGCTCTGGGAAGCCGGCTTCGAGGTCATCGAAACGCTTGACGGCGACCGCGAGAAAATGCTCGCCGACCTCGCCACCTTCCGCAGCCGGCTCAGGGAAGGCAGCGAAGCGTTGTTCTACTATGCGGGTCATGGTGTGCAAATCGGTGGCCGGAACTACCTTCTGCCTGTCTCCGTCGCACCCAGATCGGTCGAAGAGCTGGTCGATCAGTCGATCGACGCGCAGCTCTTTGTCGACATCATGTCCAATTCCGGCGCCAAGCTGAACATTGTGCTTCTGGATGCGTGCCGCAACAATCCCTTTGGCGAGATCACGGACCAGGAAACAGAGACGATCGCCTCGCGTGCGATCAGCCTCGGGGCATCGCGCGAAGAGGTCTCCCGCGGCCTGGAGCAGCTGTCACAATCAAGCCGTGGCGGGCTTGCGGAAATGTCGGCTGGCGACACGGAGACGGTGATCAGTTTCGCCACGGCGCCGGGGTCGGTCGCCTATGACGGCGAAGGCCGGCACAGCCCCTATACCCAGGCGATTGCCGACAATATCAGCGAACCGGGGCTCGAGATCATTGATTTGTTCCGCAGGATCCGGGGCAGCGTGCGCGAAAACACGGCCGGGGAACAGATTACCTGGACCACGAGCACCCTGGAGAGCCGGTTCTATTTCATTCCGCTCGTGGACGATCTGCGATCGGCGACGACAGGCATGTCAATTGCGTCCGACACGCTGGGCGGACTGCCGCCGCGCCGCATCATCGACCGCACTTTCTGGCGGTCGATCCGGGACAGCGAACGGGCAGAAGCCTTTGCCTCCTACATCCGGACCATGCCGCGCGGGGCCTTCGTCGATGATGCGAAGGAGCAGCTCAGGCAGCTCGGGGGCGATCCCGACAGCATTCTGGTTTCCGATACGGCGCTGCCGGAGGGCGCGCCTTCCAGGCTGCCGGCGTCCGGTGACAATGGCCGGAATGACATCATGTCTGCATTGGACAGCGCGCGGCTGAATGTGCCGATCGGCGTCGGCGAAAAGCGGCTGCAGACCCCTTCTGCCGACAATGGCTGGGTCTATGTCGAAAGCGCATCCCGTCTTGGTGTCGTCACCGAGAGTTCCGGGAAGGCGCTGCATGGGGGAACGGTTCACTGGCTTTCAAACGAAAATGAACTGTCTTACACGCCCCAAGTCGGCTCCAACGGCGGCCGCGACGCGTTCCGCAGCCTGGCGTTGGGCGAGGAGGGCAACACCGCTCCGATCGAGGCGCAGCTCGACGTCTATGTCGACGCTTGCGATATCCTTGCCGGAAACCCTTATGACAGCCAGCGCGTCACCGCCGGCACACGCCAGTTCATCATTGACCGCAATTTCGATGCCGCCATCGAAGTCTGCGAAATCGCGGTCGCGAATTATCCAGACGTGGAAAGGTTCTGGGCGCAGCTCGCCCGGGCCTACCGGTCGGCGGGTGACTATGAAAAGGCGATCGCATGGCAACAAAGAGCGGTCGATGCCGGTTATGCCTCAGCCATGGTTTACCTCGGCCAGATGTATCTGGATGCGCAGGCCGTTCCGCGTGACTATCCGCGCGCAAAGGAACTGTTCGAAGAAGCAGCCGACCGTGGCGAAACAGCCGCCTACACGGCTCTCGCATGGATCTACCGCGCCGGTGTCGGTGTTGCCCAGGATTATGGCCAGGCCCTGGAGTATTACCGTGAGGGCGCGGATCTTGGCAACGACTGGGCGATGACCAACATCGCAGAGTTCTACCAGAAGGGGTTCGGCGTCGAACAGGATCCGAATGAGGCGGTGACCTGGTATACGGCCGCGGCAAAAAGCGGCGAGTTGACGGCACAAACGCGCCTGGCGCGCATGTATCAGAACGGCGACGGCATCCCGAAGGACTTCGAACAGGCGCGTTTCTGGTTTGAAACAGCGGCAGGACGCGGCGTGCCCAACGCGCTCACGCGGCTTGGGACCATGTATGAGAGCGGGCAGGGCCTCGACAAGGATGTCGAAGCGGCCGTGCGGCTGTTTACGCGCGCCGCACAGGAAAACGACCCGGAGGCGTATTTCCGGCTGGGCCGCGTCTATGCCTCCAAGCATCCCCTCTATGACGATCCGGAACGGGCGGTCGCGCTCTTTGAACGCGCGATCCAGGAAGACGTGTTCGGGGCGGAACGTGGTCTGGCCCGGCTGCTTTTTGAAGGGCGGGGCGTGACGAAAGATGTCAACCGGGCACGCGACCTGTTTGCCGAAGAAGGGGAAAAGAACCCATGGGCAGCCCGCGATGCCGGACGCGCATGGGCTTCTGCCGACGGGGCCGAAGCGGATTTCACCGAAGCAGCCCGATGGTTCCGGATCGCGGCCGAAGGCGGGGTCCCCTGGGCGGCACTTGATTTGGCGCGCCTGTTGGAATCGGGACGCGGGCTGCCGAAAGACAGGCGTGCGGCCCTGGTCTGGTATGCAACGGCGCTCGGGCTCAGCGATAACGCCAATCTGGCCGACACCGTCGCCAAGAACACATCGTCCTATGCGCGGGAAGAGTTTGTCGCGGCCGCCCAGTCGATCCTGTCGGAGCTCGGCGTTTTGTCCGGCCCGGCAGACGGTCAACTTGGGCCGGCAACACGCCGTGCCATCAATGAGGCTTTCACGGCGCGCGGGCTGACACCGCCCGGCGATGACATCACCCTCGATACACTGTCGAGACTGACACAAATGGAATGAGAGACAGGCGGGAATCCAATGGTCAAAAGCATTGCAGCTCTAATCGTCCTGACGGTGTTCCTGACAGGCTGTGTCAGTTCCTCGCTCAACCGTCCCGACGTGTCCATCGAGGAGGAAGTCGCCCGTTTGAAAAAGCAGGGTTTCCAACAGGTAACCCGGACATCGGACGGAACGCGCATCCTGCGCTACAGCGGTCGAATTACCTCCGCGGTCGAATGCAGGAGAAGATCGAACAGTTTCGCCCCCATTCCATCCAGGCGCAGTACCGCGGACGGGCAGACGCAAACCATTACACTTGATGCCTATCTCCAACTCTCGCCCGGATCTGATGGTGTGCTGAGCAATTCGGAGCGTGACGGCATCTACATTGTCACCATCAAAACGCGCGGCCGTGGCGGAAGCTCAACGCTGACCGGTATCAAGTTCGGACCGCGCGGACAGGCGACCTTCCGCTCGGGTCTCACGTGCCGCGCAGCTTGACCGGACTGGCGTAATTGGCACGGTCATCCGTCTTACGGCTTGATGTTTGCGCGCTTGCCGACATCCGCACCGGCGATGCCGCAGCGCCCTGCCATGCCGCAATGCTTGAAGGGCTCGTTGACGCCGGGTACCGGGTCGGTGTCCTTCCGGTTGCGCCCGCCGAGATCAAGACGGACCCGTATTCGACAGACGCAACCTATCGCCGGCTCTTCGTAGACGGCCGTTTGAAACGCCTGGCTCCCGGCGTGCGCGTCGAGAGCAGACTTGCGCTCGGGCTCGATGCGCGCCTGTTTGCCGTCCCTCTTGGCAACGTGTGTTCGATCAAGGCGGATCACCGTGTCGTTACGCTTGAACGACCTGCTGATTTCACGTCGTTAAGCCCCAAACAGCTTGAGTGCATTTGCGAAAATGCCAGCGAGGTGCTGGGCGGGCCGGTCCTTTGGGCACCCACAACACGGATTGGCAGGGATGCCCTTTCCTATTGTGTGCCGCACTGGCCAACGACACGTGTCGACTGGCTGCCAACAGTGCCTTCCACGCCGGTTGCGCATCGAGAGGAAATTGAGCGAGCCCGCCCAACGGTCGGTCTGGGTCACCACGCCCGTGCGCGGTCCGGACCATGGCCGGTCTCGGTGGCAGCGGATGCGCGCGCCTTCCGCTCGGCCAACGTTCACTGGCGCCTGCTTGCTGCTCCCGACGCGGAACGTCCCACGTGGCCACAGGCAGCGCCGATCGAAGTCTGGTCCGACGATGTGATCGGGTTTTTCGAGTTCCTCGGCAAGGTCGATCTCCTTGCCAATGGCACTCTTGCCGCCGATGACCCGTGTCCGGTAGAAGTTCTGTCCGCGCTGCGCAGTGGTGTGGTTCCCTTTCTCGAGCCTGAATTCAGATCCGTGTTCGCCGGAGCGGCGATCTACGGCCGTCCGTCCGAAATTGCCCAGCGTGCGCTGGAGTTTCATGAAAATCCCTCGCTTGCCGCCGATCTGCGGGCCAGCGGCAAGGACCTGATCGAGAAGATGTTCCCGGCGCAGGCAGCCGTTTCCAGGGTGCGGGATCTCATCGGCAAGCCGCGCGACAATCCGTATGCGCCCGCCGTTCACACGGCCCCGGAGCGCCGGGTGCTTTTCTACTCGACCAACGGGATCGGGCTCGGCCACCTGACGCGCCAGCTCGCCATTGCCCAGCGCTTGCCGGCCCGCCTCAGGCCCGTTTTCGTAAGTCACTCCAAGGCGGTCGATATCGTTCATGGCTATGGATATGCGGGGGAGCACCTCCCGTACCATTCAGCCTACGGAGAGCGCAAGGAACACTGGGATGTTGCGCTTTCGGATGCATTGACGGCGGCACTGGATTTCTATGATCCAAGCGCGCTGGTTTTCGATGGTAACGTACCCTTTCTGGGGCTCATGAGAGCAATGGACAGGCGCCCGGATCTGGCGCGGATCTGGATCCGGCGCGCTTTCTGGGGTGCGAACCGGGATCTTGATGCCCTGGGCCGGGGCGCAGCGTTCGATCTCGTCGTGGAACCGGGTGAGCTTGCATGGGCGCGCGATGACGGACCGACCGTGGCGTTTCGGCCTCGGGCGCTTCTCGTGCCGCCCGTCAGGCTGCTGGATGGGAACCAGTTGCTCGACCGGCAGGCGGCTTGCGCGCAGCTTGGTCTGGACCCGGATCATGTCAATGTTCTCGTCGCGCTCGGGTCAGGCAACAACACCGACACAAGCCGGATGACAGCGCGTACGCTTGCCCACCTTCACGGGCGTTCCGGTATCGGGACAACGGTTGCCGAATGGCGCATTGCCGGGGAGAATGCCGATCTTCCCGCGGGCGCCACCCGGCTGACCGAGTACCCGTTCGGCAAATTTCTGAGCGCGTTCAACTTTGCGGTCGCAGCAGCGGGGTACAACACGTTTACCGAACATATGGCGGAGGGGCTGCCGACGGTCTGGGTGCCAAATGAACACGCGCAGCAGGACAGGCAGATACTCCGGGCACGCTTTGCCATGTCCAGGGGACTTGGTGACATGGTGCGGCACAGAGCCGACTTTGGCCTTAAGAGCGCGCTCGACCGGATGCTTGATCGGGAGCACCGCGCGACGATGCGTTCCGCACATGCGGGCATCGGACAGCATCTTGCCGCAAACGGTGCGATCGAGGCGGCCGAGGCAATTGCCGGTTTGTGCGAGACGGTAGTCGTCAGGCAGAGCAACGGGCTTGACGATCCGCTGCCAGACGATATCGATGTTCAGCATGACAATGCGGACGCCGTCGAGGGAGCGACCCCGCCTTGAGGCCTGCCTGATATCTTCTTCTCATACCAAACAAAAAACCGGACCAAACGGCCCGGTTTATCTTTTCGATGCTTGTCAGAAGCCTGCCTTCGGTCAGGCAGCCATGCGCCTGCGTATCCGCATTCCTGCAAGGACTGCCAGCCCGACGGGAAGAAGCGCGATGCCTGCGGGCAGCGGTACAGCCGTGAGCTTGAGATTGAAATCGCAAGTCGAGCTGCTGCCGCACGGGGCTCCCGGACCGCCGCTGGGTCCCTTGGTGAAGAACCAGCCTGACATGCCGAAATCCGTGTTTTTATCGTTGGCACCCTGGCCGTACTGAAATGTATATTTTCCGTATGCCAGCGGTTTCATGATGAGATTGTAAGTTTCGGTTATGCCGTTGATACCGGATAGGGTCGACGACATCAGAAGGTCCATATAGGTCCACGTGGTTTGATCGCCGTGTTGCGTCCCCTTGGCGTGAGGGGCGTTTGTAATGGCCATTTGCTGCGTCCAATCCCGGAAGTTTCCGAAATCCAGACTGACCTGATAACCCGCAGACAAGGCATTGCCGCCCAAGGTCGCGGTCCCAGTCAGCTTGCCAGTTCCATTGTCATAGCGCACGAACTTGGCGCCGTTCAGGAAGTGATACTGGCTACCATTCATGTAGAGGCTGTGGTTGCCGGAATTGTAGCTCATCACGTCGTACTTTTCGACAACGGTCAAAGCCGATGCAACCGAGACGCTGAAAATCAGGGTGAACGCACCCAGCAAAACGCTGCGCACGATCGGGGAGGTCTCCTCTCATTGCAATATCTAAACGCACTTTTTTATTTGCATTAACGATAAAATTACCGGTTTCCCTGCGTTAGTCAATGCAATGTATGCCGCTGGGGCAAAACTCCCTTGAGTCCTGCAACCTCCATGCACTCATCACGCGAAAACCAGTTCATTTCGCCTGAACTGACGACCGTCGACCGGCTTGGAGACAGTCGCAGCGATCACTTCTTGACCCGTTCTTGCCTGAAAATGACCGGGCCCGTTTTCACGATCCCGATATCGCCGACAATTGCTCCAGGGTCTCCTGGCTGTCCCATTTCGCCGGACCCACCATGCGGCCGATTTCGCGTCCGTCCGGATCGATCAGGACCGTTGTCGGAATGCCGAAGACATTAAGGGTGCGCATGGTGTTCTGGTCCGGGTCCATATAGACGGGAAGGTCTGTCAGTTTGTGAAGCCGATAGAAGCTCTTGATGTTCCCGGCACCTGTGGTGTCGATGGAAATCGGCATCACGCGAATGTTCCGTCCATCCAGATCGCGCGCAAGCTGGTCGAGAGCGGGCATTTCTTCGCGGCACGGCTCACACCAGGTCGCCCAAACATTCACGATCAGGAAAGTCCCCGCAAAGGCCTTCAGGTCCAAAGGTTCTCCTGCTGCATTTGAAAATGCGGTTTCGGGTACCTCTCTCGGCGTCTCAAGCATCGTGAAACGGCCGGCGGGCAATTCGCTGCTGAAGAGACGTGGATAGACATTTGCGACGACGACAAAGCTGCCGATCAGAATCAGGAATGTCGTAAGCGATGAACGCATGAAACAAACTCAAACCAAAATGACTTCAAACCCGGCAGATTAAATTCCGCAGAAGCAAATGCCCTGGTTCAGTTATTCAGGTTTGGCGCGGCCGTCGACTGCCGGTGCGATCAAAAAACTGTGTCCGTCACGCAGCCGCCGTGGCTCGACATGCCGGTGTTGCACTTTGGAAGTCAGGCTTGGTTTGCTTCCGAAAGAGCCAATCGACAAGCGGGTTACTGTCTCGAATGCATCGGTTTTGAGCCAGTCACCTGAATCTGAAGTTCGATACATTTTGCAGCGGGCCTCGAACGAACTTCAGATTCACCGCACGAGGGCTGCAAGTCCGGCAGAATTTTATGCTGCAGTGCATTATCAATTGGTTGTAGGAGCTTTCCTGAATTGACTTATCGACGGACTGCTTTTTGAGCGTGTTTTGGCTCAGGACAGCGCGCATGATCCTGCCGATACTCCTGAAACGAGAGAATTCTGCGGATTTTGACATTTATACCTAAGTATTAATCCGTCAGAATATGCGTGTTCATACGTATCATTATACCTAAGTAGCGTAATTCGTAAGTAGTGTTGAAAACACAAAGCGCACTGTTAGGTTCGCCGTCTCAATTCTGATTAATTCAGTCTTGCCTATCGCAGTTATTTTTCGATTGAGGAGCCTTGTGAG
>JBCDEN010000283.1:0-5909 GCA_039179715.1 Pseudomonadota bacterium | reverse complement strand
AGGGTACGGACTCATAAAAGAAGTCAATTTGGTTTGGATCGTTTTGACCAACTGCGAGAAGCGAAAGCGCAGGAAATGTGGTTCATTTTCAAGCCTTTCGCGACGTGGCAGATGGCCAAAGCGGCCAAATCCGAAGGACGGCAAAATGGCTGTACCTCGAAGCGTCACCGCGCTTGACCGGGCAAAAAACCCGCTCTGCACACGCTTCCTCCCGAGATCTTGCCATTTCTGCCGCCAAATAGGCTTCATTTATGGGTCCGTACCCTATGGGCTTCAGTCAGACATTGGCGGCTTCGCCGATTGAATCCGTACCTCTTTCCTCAAGCAGCGTCGTCAGCCAGTTCGGGTCCATTTCCGGAACCGACGACAGCAGTAGGTCCGTGTACGGGTGATGCGGTGGCGTGAACATCTTGTCCTTCGGCCCCTGTTCGACGACCTTGCCCTTCTGCATCACCACCACCTCGTCGGCAATCGAGCGGACGGTCGCCAGATCGTGGGTAATGAACATGTAGGCCAGGTTCAGGTCTTCCTGCAGCTTGTCCAGAAGCTTCAGAATGCCCTCCGCAACAAGCTGGTCGAGCGCGCTCGTCACCTCGTCGCAGATAATGAAGGAAGGCTCGGCCGCTAGCGCGCGGGCAATACCGATGCGCTGCTTCTGTCCGCCCGACAGCTCCGGCGGAAACCGGTTGTAGAACTTCGCCGGGTCCAGCTCGATCAGGTCGAGCAGTTCATCGACGCGGTTTTTCAGTTCGGCCCCGTGAAGGTTGCCGTAGAACTGCGCAGGCCGTCCGATGATTTCACTGATCCTGATCTTGGGGTTCAGCGCGGTGTCCGCCATCTGGTAGATCATCTGCGCCTGGCGCAGCTGGTCCTTGGTTCTGTCCTGGTACTTGGGCGGAAGCGATTCCCCGTTGAACTGGATCTCGCCCTTGGTCGGTGGCAAGAGCCCGGTAATACAGCGTGCGGTTGTCGATTTGCCCGACCCCGATTCGCCGACAACGGCCACGGTCATTCCCGCATAGATGTCGAACGAGACATCGTCGAGAACCTGGATCTTGCCATAGGCTGCGTCCACGTTCTTGACCGAGACGATCGGCACGGCATTGGCTTCCGCCGGCCGGTCCTTCTGCGGCCGCTTGAAGCTGCGCACCGCCCAAAGGCTCTTCGTGTAGTCTTCGCTCGGGCTATCCAGCATCTGCTCCGTGGGCGCTTCCTCGACTTCCTCGCCCTTAAGCAGAACCTTGATCGTGTCTGCCATCTGCGCAACCACGGCAAGGTCGTGGGTGATATAGATCGCCGCCGTGTTGAACTGGTCGACAATATCCCGGATCGCGGCCAGAACCTCGATCTGGGTGGTCACGTCCAGCGCGGTCGTCGGTTCGTCGAAGATGATGAGGTCGGGCCGGCAGGCCATCGCCATCGCGGTCATCGCGCGCTGCAACTGTCCGCCCGACACCTGGTGGGGGTAGCGGAAGCCGATTTCATTCGGATTGGGCAGACGCAGGCGATGATAGAGCTCCATTGCATCTTCCTGCGCTTCGACGCGCTTCTGGATGCGGTACTGGATCGGAGCTTCCGTATGCTGGTCGATGATCCGGTGGGCCGGATTGAACGAGGCTGCCGCGGATTGCGCAACATAGGCAATGCGCGATCCGCGCAGGGCCCTGAGGTCGCTCTCCGGCGTCGTGGTCAGCTCCATGCCATCGAACTCGATCGAACCGCCGGAAATCCGGCAGCCGTCCCGCGCGAACCCCATGGCCGCAAGCCCGATGGTGGACTTGCCGGCACCCGACTCCCCGATCAGGCCGAGGACTTCGCCCTTGTGGAGGGTCAGATCAACACCGTGAACGATTTCGACCCATTTCTCGTCGGAATAACCCTCGATCCGAAGATCCTTGACTTCAAGAAGGACTTCTTTCCTTGGAACCATGATCAAACCTCCTTCAGGCCGGAGGACCGGAACAGCATCCAGTCGACGACGAAGTTGACCGCAACCGTCAGCAGCGCGATGGCTGCCGCCGGGATCAGCGGTGTGAGTTCACCAAACGAAATCAGCGTCGCGTTCTCGCGCACCATCGATCCCCAGTCCGCGGTCGGCGGCTGAATGCCGAGACCAAGGAACGAAAGACCGGCGATGAGCAGAAACACGAAGCAGAACTCGAGACCGAATTCCGCGATCAGCGGTGCGGTTGAGTTCGGCAGGATTTCCTTGCGGATCAGATACCAGGTTCCTTCCCCGCGCAGCTTGGCGGCCTCGATATAGTCCATCACCACGACGTTGCCGGCAACGGCGCGCGTCAGGCGGAACACCCGCGGCGAATAGATCAGCGCGATCACCACGACGATCACGACGAGGCTGGTGCCGAAGATACTCAGCATCAAGAGCGCGAAGATCAGCGACGGGATCGACATGATCACGTCGGCGGCGCGGCCCATGAACTGATCGAACCACCCGCCTTTCGTAGCGGCGAGCAGACCTGCCAGCGCACCGGCGATGAACGCAAGAGCTGTCGCCAGCAGGGCAAGGCCGACAGTGTTCCGCGCGCCGTAGATGATCCGGCTGAACATGTCACGCCCAAGCTGGTCAGCTCCGAGCAGCATGTTCTCGTCCGCGGGTGCAAAGGCCGAGGAAATCACCTCCGCTTCGCCGAAGGGAGCGATCACGGGTGCGAAGATCCCTGCGATCGCATAGGTGAAGATCACGAACATGCCGAACGCGGCCGTCAGCGGGGCGGTCCTGAGTTCCTTGGCGACACCATCGGGAGCGATGATGATCAGGAACTCGCGGAACGCGTAGGAGACGCCTGCCGCGAGCGCGAGCAGACCTGCCGCGATCGTGATGAAGCGCAGCGCAGGCACGCCGCCGATGATCCCGGTGACGAAGGAAATCAGCGTCAGCGAGAAGATCAGCAGGAAAATCTGCCTTTGCTTGAAATACGCTGCCAGGCACGAAGCCCCGATCAGCAGCGCATAATATCCGATAACGAATGAATTCATGTCGCTGCCCTCACTTCGGATGCCGCAAACGCGGGTTGGTCAAGATCGATCCGACATCCGCTGCAAGGTTGAGCAGAATGAAGGTCGCAGCGAAGATGAGACAGCACGCCTGGACGATCGGGAAATCGCGCTTCGACACCGCGTCAACCAGCAACTGTCCGATACCCGGGTAGACGAACACCACCTCGACCAGGACAACACCCGTGATCAGGTAGGCAAGGTTCAGGGCAACAACGTTGATGATCGGCGCCCATGCGTTGGGCAGCGCGTGCTTGACGATGACTTTCCACGCCGGCACGCCCTTCAGGCGGGCCATTTCGATGTAAGGCGATGCCAGGAGGTTGATGATGGCGGCACGGGTCATGCGCATCATGTGCGCGGTGACGACGAGAACCAGCGTCAGCGCCGGCAGGAAGGTCCTGTGCAGCAATTCACCGAAACTCATGTCGCTGCTGAGACTGGCGATTGCCGGAAAGTAGTTGGTTTTCACGGCCAGATACAGGATCAGGATGTAGCCGAGAAAGAATTCCGGAGAACTGATCGAGGTCAGGGTGACAACGTTGGCGACCCGGTCGATCAGCGTGTTGCGCAGAAGCGCGACGATCACGCCGAGAATGATCGAGATCGGAACCGCGATGACGGCCGCGTAGCACGCCAGGAACAGCGTGTTGATGAAGCGGTCGCTGATCGCTGTGCTTACGCGCTCGCCGGATATCAGCGAAACGCCGAAGTCGCCGGTTACTGCGCCGCCAAGCCATTGGAAATAGCGAAAGATCGCGGGCTGATCGAGGCCCATTTTTTCGCGCAGGGCGGCGACGGTTTCAGGTGTTGCGGCCTGGCCCAGTACGGCCTGGGCGATATCGCCCGGCAGCAGCTCGACCGCGAAGAAAATCAGGATTGAGATCACGAGAAGCGTGACCACACCTAAGCCAAGTCTCTTCAGGACCAGCTGTAGGATGTCCCCCATTTAACCCTCCAGAATAAAGACGCCCGGTACAGTTGTTGACCGGATTTGTGTCAGGCGCGAATCCCGAATGGGTCCTGAATTTGTCTTTGTAAGGTGCCCGACAGTCTAGGACGGAATCGGCCGGTGAAAGACGATTCCAAGCGAATTGCGGCGGACAGTGTCCGCCGCAACATCTTTTATCAGCCTTCGAACCACCAGCGGTGCGTTCCTCTTCCGCCGTCGGTCTCCCAGGAAGCGGAAACGCTCGGGCCGTGCTTGACGTTCTTGCGGCGCGCATAGACGAAGTTGACGAACATCGGAATGACCGTGCCGCCGTCGTCGCGGGCCAGCGTGCACATCTCGTGGTACATCTCGGCGCGCCTGGTTTCGTCGAGTTCTGCTTTCGCCTGTAGCAGCAGTTCGTTGAAACGCGGGTTTTTCCAGTGCGCTTCGTTCCAGGCCGCATCGTCCTTGTAGGCGAGCGTGAACATGTTGTCCGGCGTCGGGCGTGCGCCCCACTTCACGAACACCCATGGCTTCTTGAGCCAGACATCCGACCAGTAGCCATCGTTCGCTTCGCGCACCGGCTTGATGTCGATGCCGGCTTTCTTGGCCTGCTCGGAATAGAGCACGATCATGTCGACCGCACCTGGCAGCACGCTGTCTGCGGCAGACAGGCTCACGGAGAGATTTTCCATGCCGGCCTGTTTCAGGTGCCACTTCGCCTTTTCCGGATCGTATGTCCGCTGCGGAATGTCAGACGGGAAATACGGCATATTCGGCGACACGTGGAAGTCGTTGCCCGGAATGCCGGTGCCGAACACGATCTTCTCGACGATCTCTTCGCGGTCGATCGCCAGCTTCAGGGCCATGCGGACATCGACATTGTCGAACGGTGCGACGTCGCAGAACATCGGCAGGGTAATTGCCGAGCCGGATGGGATATTGTCGACTTCAACATCAGGGTGGCGCTGCAACAGGGCCATGGTTTTCAGGTCGACGGACGAAATCGCATCGACGTCGCCGGTGACAAGTGCTGTCTGACGTGCATTCGGGTCGTTCAGGACCGTCATGTCGATACGGTCGAACCAGGCGCCTTCGCGGTGCCAGCCGTCATGGCGGACAAGCGAGGTGCCGATGCCGAATTCGTTCTTTTCGATCTTGTAAGGACCTGCGCCGACACCGCTCTCCCACTCGACCGTGCCGTCGTCATTTGCCGGCAGCATGACAAGGTGATAGTCGGTCATGATCCACGGCAGATCCGCGAAACCCTGGCTCAGTTCGATCACGATGTGATTGTCGCCATCGGTCTTGATGTCGACGACACTGTCGAGGAGGGCCTTGGCTGCCGAGGTCGACTTTTCGCCGCGGTGATGGTTGAGCGATGCAACTGCATCGTTTGCGGTAAACTTGCGGCCGTCATGGAACGTGGCATCTGTGTTCAGTTCGAATGTCCAGGTCTTGGCGTCCGGGCTGGCTTCCCAGCCTGTGGCCATATCCGGACCGAGGCCGTTTTCTTCCGTGATCTCGGTCAGGTAGCTGCGGTGTGTGTGCGCCAGCTGAATGGAATAGACGCTCTGGTAGGTGCCCGGATCGTGGTTGTCGCTGGTGTTGCCGTCATGAACGCCATAACGGAACGTGCCACCGCGCTTCGGCTGCGCCTTTGCCTGCGACGTCCAGAGACCGGTGGCCGTTGAGGCCGTTACCCCGGCAAGCATGGAATATTGAAGAAATTCACGCTTCGAGATGCCGCCCGAACGGGCTGCCTTCTCGAGATTGTTCATCATCTCCGGATTATTTGATTTTGACATTCTTTCTCCCCTTCAGGATCGGTGCCGGACGCGAGTCCGGCGAAATTCCCACATATAGCTTCTTCATTTTTCCGGTATTTGCAAAGCTCATATGCGACATGTAACCAGCAAAACACGAACACTGCCGATTCCGCTACCCTTTTGATAAAATTCTT
>JBCDEN010000167.1:0-7445 GCA_039179715.1 Pseudomonadota bacterium | reverse complement strand
GCGTCCAGCAACTCCTGGTGCGACCCCTCCTCGATGATTCGGCCCTGGTCCATGACGATCAGACGGTCCAGGGCCGCGATCGTCGACAGCCTGTGGGCGATCGCGATCACGGTCTTGCCCTTCATCAGCTCAAAGAGACTTTCCTGTATGGCAAGTTCAACTTCCGAATCCAGCGCCGATGTAGCTTCGTCCAGCACCAGGATGGGCGCATCCTTCAGCAGGACCCGCGCAATGGCGATTCTCTGGCGCTGACCGCCCGAAAGTTTGACGCCGCGTTCGCCGACATGGGCCTCCAGTCCCGTGCGCCCGTTGAGATCGGTCAGGCCTTTCACGAAGCCCATGGCATGCGCCTTTTCAAGTGCCGCCTCGACCTCTTCGCGCTCCACCTCCGGCTTGCCATAGGCAACGTTTTCGAAAATAGACCGGTGCAGAAGCGACGTGTCCTGCGTAACGACGCCTACATTCGCCCGGATGTCGTCCTGCCGCACACCGGCAATATCCTGACCATCAATCCGGATCCGCCCGCGTTCCAGGTCATAGAAGCGCAGCAGAAGGTTGACGATGGTCGACTTGCCGGCCCCGGACCGCCCGATCAGGCCGATTTTCTCTCCCGGCGCGATTATCAGGTCCAGATCCTCGATCACGCCGGACTTCTTGCCATAGTGAAAACCGATACCGTCGAAACGGATCTCGCCCCTGGGTACGGAAAGTGCCTTCGCATTGGGAACGTCCACCACATCCCGCTCCCGCGAGATGGTGTTGATCCCGTCCTGCACGGTGCCGATATTTTCAAACAGGCCCGAGACCTCCCACAAGATCCACTGTGACATGCCCTGGAACCGCAGCACCAGTGCGACCGCAACGGCAATCTCGCCGGTCGACACCTGCCCGGCCTGCCAGAGCACGATGGACATGGCCGCAACGGCAAACAGCAACACCATGTTGAGTGTCGTCAGCGTGATATTCATGCCGGTCACCAGCCGCATCTGCAGGAACACCGTCTTCAGGAACGACGTCATGGAAGACCTGGCGTAGTCTTCCTCGCGCGCCGCATGAGAAAACAGCTTTACTGTCGATATGTTGGTGTAGGCATCCACCACGTGTCCCGTCATCACGGAACGGGCATCGGCCTGCTCCCGCGACACGTCCTTGAGCCGCGGAATGAACACGCGCATGGTGATCAGGTAGCAGCCGAGCCAGGCCGTGAACGGTATGGCGAAGTAGATGCTTGCCTCGGCGACCACAAACAACGCCGCGACGAAATAGACCACGACATAGACCAGGATATCCGCAATCCGTGTCACCACCTCGCGCACCGCGAGGGCTGTCTGCATCAGCTTGTTGGCAATGCGGCCGGCGAAATCGTTCTGGTAAAACGAGATGCTCTGCCGAAGCAGGTAGCGGTGGACGCGCCAGCGCACCGACATCGGGTAGGTCCCCATGAGGCCCTGGTGGAACAGTATCTCCCAGATCGCGGCAATTCCGGGCAACAGGATAAGCACGACAAGACCCATCCAGACGAGCTGGCCCCAGTTGTCCTGAAAGAAGGTCTCGGCGTTTTCGGTGCTGAGCCAGGTCACCAGTTCACCGAGAAAGGTAAAGATGGTCACTTCCAGAACGGCGATCAGTGCTCCCAGAATGGAAACAACGAGCAAGATTGGCCAAACGGGCTTGGTGTAATACCAGCAAAACGCCCAGAACCCGCTAGGCGGAACGTCAAGCTCGGTCTTCTCAAAAGGATCGACGAGCTTTTCGAAACGGTCAAACATGACTACCTCTCAGAGCGGCTCAAACGTAGCACGGTCAGATGCGCCATGGCATCGCGGCTGCCGATCGTTTGGGCGCGCGGACGGACGACTGTCTCGGCCGTCATGAAGAACAGGCCGGACATAAGACTTGTAAAGGAAAGCGCAATGATCGCCGTGCCCCAGAAAAGGGCGCCCAATTCGTCTATGAAGACGGAAACGGGTATATGTTTTCCTGCAATCTCAAGAGCTTCGATACGGCTCAGGTTGTAGAAAAGCACAGGCACGAACAACACCACGGCGACGATAAGGGTCACACCGGCAAACGCGGCGGCACGCAGCAAGCCACGCACCATTGTGCGCCTCGCATCTCGTTGCCGAGCAGGCGACGGCACTTCAACATCCGGACGGTCCGCCAGCACGGACGGGTCCTTTGGGTAGAACGAATTCATCGGAACGGCTCCGAAAACGGAAATTTGGTCAATGGTGACGGCAGACACGGTACGAGAATCGCGCAGCACACTGACGGCTTAAGCCGGTCACCGCAGAACTAAGATGTGAGAAAGGAAGTGTTGGCGCCTATAGCTGCCTGACGACCACCTTGGTGCAGCCAGTGGGGACTGGAAATGCCTGGATCATAAGATGATCTATCATGTAAGCCCTCCTGGTTGCGCGGCCGACGGCCACAAGGAAAATCAGAACGTCAACGACGTAAGGTTGACTGATCGTGTTGGTAACCGTTTTAGGTGAAAATGAAAAGAGCTATCTTGCTGCTGCCTCAAGGAAACTGACACCTGTTGCCAATCGGACACATCGTCGATGACCGTTGGCGCAAGACAAAAATCTCAATGCTCTTCAAAGACAAATTCGCGCACATGGATTTCCGCCTCCCGCGGTGAAACCCACCGCGAGATGAGCGCACCCTGAACGTGTCCGCAACCCAGTTGCCGCAGGATTTTCTCCTGCTCGGACCTTTCCACGCCGAGCGCAACGACCTGATAGTCGAACTTTCCGGCGAGCGTCACGATGGCTTCGACCAGGTGCCTTTTGTCGATGCTTGTTTCCAGGTCGGTGATGAGCGCGGGGCTGATCTTCAAAAGATTCGCCCCGCTTTCGATGAGTTGTCCCAATCCGCTCTGAAGGCTGCCGAACTCATCAAGCGCCATGTGACAGCCGATCGCCTTGAGCTTGTCCAGGGTGTTCTTCAGCCTGGCGCATTCCTTCAGATTTACGGTTGCCGGATCAAGTTCGATTGTCAGGTCAGACAGCGGAAATCCCGTGTCTTCACACAAATGGACCAGAAGGGTCTCGAAGTCAGGCTCGTCAAGACTTGCCGACGTCAGGTCGACGGTGAGCCGCAGCGGCGTCCCGGATGCTTCAAGAAGACGGCTCATTTCTGAAAGACCCTGCTTCAGCGAGAACTTCTCAACCTGCGCAATGCGTTTTGCATCGTCCTGGTTGTTCAACAGCGTCCTGGGGTCGACAAGCCCTTCGGAAGGGTGCAACCAATGGGCAGAGGCCTCATATCCGGTGATGCGCCGTGCGTGCAGATCAAACTGCGGCTGCATCAGCAACGTCAGACTGCCGGTCTCAAGATCTTGATCCAACTGTGCCATGCTCATGCGCCGGTGCCTGTGAGCAGTGCCAAGCGCCTCGGTGTACCAGGCATAGCGCCCGCGTCCCGATTTTTTCGCGGCATATAAGGCAAGGTCGCCGCAGTTGATGAACTCTTCCAGGCCGACCTTGGCACAGTCGGTCAGCACAAGGCCGGCGCTTGCGCCGATCTTGAACCGCTGATGCTCGGTCGGCACCGGCTTGCCGAGCTCATCAAGCAGACGACTGGCCAGGTGTTCCAGTTGCGCCCTTTCGACGGGTTGAAAGAAGGCAACCATGAACTCATCGCCGCCGATCCGAGCGGCCAGACCGGTGTCGCCCACGACGGCTTTCAGAACGCCTGCGACATGCCTCAGTACGGCATCGCCTGCACTGTGCCCATGGCTGTCATTGATGTCCTTGAAGTGATCCAGATCGAGCAGCAGCAAACCCATCTGATGCACGTCCGGCCGGCCGGCCGACAGACATTCCCGGAGGAACTCCGTGATCTTTGCCCGCGTAACCAATCCGGTCAATTCATCATGTTCTGCCTGATATTTGAGACGCTTGCGCGTTTCCTCAAGCTCGGCGAAACGCTCAACCTCGCGCGTCACATCCTGGCACAGAATGATCATGCGGGTCTCGTCTTCGGTTTCAGCCTCGATGCGTGCAAATGTCAGCTGGTTCCAGAACAATTCACCGTTTTTGCGGCGGTTCTGGATCAGTTCCTTGAAGCCGGACGAGAATTTTTCCAGGTCAAACTTGAAGTTTGCCAATTCGTCGGGCGGGAGTTGCTTGTTCTGCGGCAGAATGAATTCCTGCGGTCGGCGACCGCGGATCTCATCGGCGGAATAGCCGGTTATCCTGGTGTAGGCGGGGTTTGACCATTCGATCCGTCCATAGATGTCCTGCAGCACGAGTCCTTCATGCGCATGCTCAACCACCGTTTTGAGGATTGCCGCATCGTTTCCGAATTCCGAAGATCCCTGCCTGCGCCGGCGCGGGGCCCGGCGCGCGCCCAGCAGATAACCGGCGGAGAGGAACAGTACTCCCACTCCGGCACAGGCAATCAAAAACAATGCAGGCCACTCAGCCGGAGATGTATCCATGCCAGTTCGTCAATAGCTCCACCCGTTGAAGACTATTGTGGCAGAATAACTTGAAGGAAACGCTAAACATGCGACATCAATACAGTCGTATTATTGTCAATGCTTGAACCGAAAAAACTGGACGAAGATCTGGTCCGGTAAAGCTGAATAGTTCTGGAACGGCAGCACGTTGGAACGCTATCGCTGCTTCATCAAAGATTGCCGGAAATATGAGGCGCACGCGACGGCACCGGCTACGTGACCATTCTCGTCAACACGTAGCCCATGCCTGCGGAAAATGCCGAAAGAACCGTTCCCCACGCGACATCGACCACCGTCACGATGACCGGCCAGTCGCGCAGCGTTGCATAATTCGTCACATCGTAAGTCGCATAGGTGAAGAAGCCGAACATCGCGCCATAAATGATCGCGATCGCAAGACTTTCGGATTTCAGTGCCGGCGCCACGGCGAAGATCACGATCCCGACCACATAGATAATATAGAACGCGCCGGCCGCTCCCATGTTCGGTTTATCCATCAGCAGGTGCCCGATCCGGTCGAAATAGAACCGGGTAGCGATCTGCGACAGCCAGACATAGTCAACCGCAAGAAAAACCAGTGCTGTTGCAAGATAGGCAGTGATGTATTGAACCATGGGACCCTCAGAAACAAGATAGAACTGCTACGTGTCAGCGCACGCGTCGGATCATGTAATGCGGCCCGAAACGGTTCCTTGCCGACTGTTCAGGCCATTTGCATGTCGGCTTTCAGAAATCCGCCCGACTGCCTGTGCCAGAGCTGCGCATAGAGTCCGCTTTCGTTTGCCAGCAATTCATCATGGGTTCCCTGTTGTACGATCTGCCCCTTGTCCATCACGATAAGGCGATCCATCGCCGCGATCGTCGACAGTCTGTGCGCGATCGCAATGACGGTCTTTCCGGCCATAAGGCTTTGCAGATTGTCCTGGATCGCAGCCTCGACTTCCGAATCAAGCGCTGATGTCGCCTCGTCGAGCACCAGAATCGGCGCATCCTTGAGCAGGACACGCGCAATCGCGATACGCTGCCTCTGGCCGCCGGAAAGCTTGACGCCGCGTTCACCGACAAAGGCATCCAGACCGCTCCGTCCCCTCTTGTCCTCCAGTTGCTCGATGAACTCCGCCGCGTGCGCCTTGCGCACGGCTTCGATCAGGTCGGTTTCACTCGCCGTCATGCGCCCGTAAAGGATGTTCTCCCGGATCGATCTGTGCAAAAGCGAGGTGTCCTGCGTCACCATGCCGATCGACCGGCGCAGCGTTTCCTGTGCGACAAGGCTGACATCCTGACCGTCGATCAGAATACGCCCGGTTTCCAGATCGAAGAACCGGAGAAGCAGACTGACCAGCGTTGTCTTTCCGGCTCCCGATGGACCGACGAGACCGACCCGCTCACCGGGCTTTATGGTCAGGTTCAGATGATCGATCACGCCGCCGTCCTTGCCGTAGTGGAACCGGACACTCTCGAACCCGATAGCCCCCTTGTCCACGGTCAGCGCAACCGCACCTTCCGCATCGGTCAGCGTGATGGGCTTGACGACCGTCTCCATGCTGTCCTGAAGCGATCCGAAATGACGGAACAAGCCATTGAGCTGGTTGAACAGCCGGTTGAGGAGAATGTTGAGCCGCAGGATCAGGCTGAGCGCGAAGGCGACATGACCCGTGCTGATGCCCCCGTCCTGCCAGACAAGCAGCGACACGGCGGTGATCGACACGATCATGACACCATTGATCAGGGACATGACCATCCTGATCGAGGTCAGGTAGCGCGTGAAGCGCCGCAGTTTTGAAATGAAGTGCTCCACCGCTTCGCGGGCACCGCGGTTTTCCTCTTCTGTCGAGCCGAACAGCTTGACCGACTGGATATTGGTATACGTGTCGACAAGCCGTCCGGTAACACCGGAATAGGTGTTCGCCGTGTCCTTTGCCGCCAGCCGGATGCGCGGAACGAAGAAGAAGGCGGTGACGGAGAAACACACGAGCCAGACGGCAACGATGGCTCCAAGCCGCAGATCGAGTTGTGTGACCAGAACCAGTGTCGTGATCGCATAGACGATGATGAACCAGGCAACCTGCAGCAGGTTGACCATGAAATCGCCGGCGGACAGGCCCGATTGCAGCACTTTTTGTGCAAGCCGCCCGGCGAGATCGTCCTGGAAATAACTCAGGCTTTGCTTCATGACCCGCTGATGGCACTGCCATCTGACCAGGTTGAAGAAACCCGGAACCACGGTCTGCTCCTCGACAAGCGCCATCAGCGAGTTGACGATCAGCCGCAAGACAAGGACAACGAACGCCATCCCGGCCAGCGTCCAGGCGTGATCGGAGAAGAAACTCTCCCTGTTGCCCGCCTCGAGAAGATCAACGATCCGTCCGAGAAAATTGAAGATCGTGACTTCCACGAACGCCGACAGCCCGCCGAGCGCAAGCATGGCAACGAACGGCCAGCGGACCTGCATCACGAAATAGGTCAGGAAGGCGATCCCGCTCCGGGGCATATCCTTTTGCGGGGGAACGCGAAACGGATCGATCCATGTTTCAAACAAACGAAAGAGTGGCGACACGGGCCGTCTCCGGGGACTGGTGCGATTCTGAACACTCATTCTACGCGCGCCGGCTGTTACCGGGCCAATAAATAAACTTGCGGTTTTCGCGAACGCGAATGACATTCGCGAACCGAGCTGTTATCCAGCCGAGCCCTTGATCCCGCGTCGAAACGAGTGCCGCAAGCAATGCCTGACATAGCTCTCTATCAGCCTGATATTCCACAGAACACGGGCACGATCCTGCGCCTGTGCGCCTGCATGAGTGTGACGGTTCACCTGATCGAGCCGGCAGGCTTTCCGATTTCGGACAGTGCGCTCAAACGGGCAGGCATGGATTATCTGGAACGCGCCTCCATGCGGCGGCATCGCAGCTTCGCGGATTTCGAACTTTTCAGACTGACGCTGAACCGGCGCCTGATCCTGCTCACCACCAAGTCG
>JBCDEN010000299.1:0-5729 GCA_039179715.1 Pseudomonadota bacterium | reverse complement strand
TTGAGCTGCAGACTGACGTCGAAGGAAAAGCCATTGCGCCAGGCCTGAGGAGATACGGCTGCATTGATACCGGATGGGCCGGACGACCGGCGGGGGTCGCGGTCCGCATCCGCCGTCAGCGGCCCGAGGCCCGGTTCAAACGGAACGGCTCCCGTTCCCGACAAACCGAGTGCGACCTCGCTCCTGAGCGCACGGACATCCAGGATCCCGACGACAAGAACCGCCCTGTCGGCCGCGACGTCGATCGTGCCGCCGTGCCTTGGGTCGAACATGTCCGCGGGAGGCGCGGCGAAGGTGCCGGCGAGGTCAAGCTGCGCATTGTAGACGGGGAGCGAATAGATCGATTTCTGACGCTCCTCGACGGTTATGTCGGCACCAACGGTCAGCCGCTCGGGAAACAGCACCGCCGTTCTGCGAACGGTCTTTGTCTCGACCTCTTCGCCGAGACCCGTGGTGTAGGTTTCGGTGAAGGGGATCACCAGATAGGGGCCGTTTATCTCCTGCGTTCCGCCCCACGACCGGGCGATCTCGCGCGCAACGTCCTTTGCCCGGTCCGCGCGTTCCTCCACGAGGACCCAGACAAAGATGCTGGGAACAAGCAATAGAAACGAGAGCACTCCGATCAGGATGAACTTGACGGCGGGCGACGCCAGAAATGTCATGAACTTGCCCGTCGCGGTGTGCTGCTGCGCCGCCGGCCCATACGCGGTGCCGTGATCCGTGTTGTCCGTCATTTGAGATCCCTCTGCCAAGCGGGCGCAGCCGGGGATGTGCGCCCATCGTGAGCGCCAGTCTTGCGTGACAGGATGGAGAACTCTTGATGAAACCGGGCAGGGGTTTCAGGGATTTCGTGCAGATACCGTGCAGGCAGGCAGGTTCCAGGACAGCTCAGTGCCGGTGCGGCAGGTATCTGCATTGTGCCGCTGACAAAAAAGCCGCCCGGACAGGCGGCCTTTCGCGACAATGTGCTCCGGCAAACGGGGCTCAGACCCGGCGTTCGACCAGCATCTTCTTGATCTCGGCGATTGCCTTGGCCGGGTTCAGGCCTTTCGGGCAGGCCTGCGAGCAGTTCATGATCGTGTGGCACCGATAGAGGCGGAAGGGATCTTCCAGATTGTCCAGACGCTCGCCGGTTGCCTCGTCGCGGCTGTCGATCAGCCAGCGGTAGGCCTGCAGCAGGATCGCCGGGCCGAGATACCGGTCGCCGTTCCACCAGTAGCTCGGGCAGGAGGTGGAGCAGCAGGCACACAGGATACACTCGTAAAGCCCGTCCAGCTTGACCCTGTCGTCATGAGACTGGAGCCATTCCTTTTCAGGCGCGGGCGACACTGTCTGCAGCCAGGGTTCGATCGAGCGATGCTGGGCGTAGAAGCGCGTCAGGTCGGGCACGAGATCCTTGACCACCGCCATGTGTGGCAGCGGATAGATCTTGACCACGGCGCTGGCAATCTCCTCCATGCCCTTGGTGCAGGCCAGGGTGTTGGTCCCGTCGATGTTCATGGCGCAAGATCCGCAGATGCCTTCGCGGCAGGAACGGCGGAAGGTCAGCGTCGGATCAATCTTGTTCTTGATGTAGATCAGACCGTCGAGCACCATCGGCCCGCAGTCATCGGCGTCGATGAAATAGGTGTCCACCTGCGGATTGCGCCCGTCATCCGGGTTCCAGCGGTAAATCCGATATTCGCGCAGGTTAGTGGCCCCTTCCGGCTTGTCCCACACCTTGCCTTCCGTCATCGTGGAATTCCGGGGTAGCGTCAGCTGAACCATGTCGTTACTGCTCCGCGTTAAGGCCCGCTCACACCCGCCAGGGCTTCAGGGCCAAACGTCCCTTCCCTCAGGCGCTGAGTTCAAGGACCATGTTGTCATTCGTCCGGCCGGTTACCTCGTAGCCCCGTTTTGCCAGTTCGCTCAGGCAATCCTCGGACCAGTATGGCCGGCAATTGGTTTCAAGAAGGATTACGCGGGGCCACATGGCCCTGTCCGCGTGGCGAAGGAACGGCAGGACAACCCTGTCCTCATATCCCTCCACATCCACTTTGAGTATGTCTATCCGCTCAAGACCCTGCTGGTCGGCGATGTCGGTCAGCGGGCGAACGGTGACGTATGTCCGGGTCCAGTTGCCCGCCCATTCGCCGCGCGTCAGATCCGTCACAAACGTGGCGAAGCCGCAATTGCTGGGTTCGTGCCAGAGCGGCAGCGTGTCATCCTTGGGGCCGACCGCAGTGTTGACGACGGTCACGCTCTGCAGATCATTGGCGCGGACATTGAAGCTCAGCTTGTGCGCCGTTTGCGGATTCGCCTCGATCGCGATCACCCTGGCGCCGTGCCGGGCGGCGAATACGGCGTAAGAGCCAATATTCGCGCCCACGTCGACAAAGACGGTGCCGTCTTGCAGATGCGCTTCCAGCAGGGAATGTTCGGCGCGTTCCGGCAGACGTCCCTTGGCGAGGATCTTGCGATCATCGTAATTCTCGCCCGGATAGATGCGGAACTTCAGGCCGTCCGCCTCAAGGTCGTAAGGCCCCTTGAAAATGCGCGCAACAAGGGCACGGATGCGCTTGCGCAGGCCCCTCGACAGGTCGTGCCGGTCGGCCAGACGCCAGGCAGCCCGGCCCAGCCGCTCGGCCGGGTAGGTTCCGAACGGGCTTCTCGTGTCCAGAAGTGTCGCCGATTGGCTCACGCAGCGCGCTCCCTAGTAGACACGCGCTTTGGGCGCGATCTTTTTCGGGTCGATACCGCCGTTCTGGAAGGGTGTCAGAGGATCAAGAACCACGGGACGGTAGTCCAGCCTGACTCGCCCGTTCTCGTCGACCCAGGAAAGCGTGTGCTTGCGCCAGTCATCATCATTGCGTCCGGAGAAGGGTCCGTCCTTGTAATCCTCGCGTGCATGCGCTCCGCGGCTTTCCTGGCGCGCCTCGGCGCCATAGACGGTGGTGATCGCATTCGCCATCAGGTTTTCCAGCTCCAGCGTTTCCACGAGATCGGAATTCCAGATCAGAGACCGGTCGGTCACGCTGAGGTCCTTGAGTTCGCCCCAGATTTCGCTCAGGCGTTTGCAGCCTGCCTTGAGGCTTTCGTCCGTCCGGAACACGGCTGCATCCTCCTGCATCGCGCGCTGCATCTTGTCGCGCAGTTCTGCTGTCGGCGTGTGTCCGTCGGCATGCCTGATCTTGTCGAAGCGCGTCATGATCTTGTCGCAGGATGCTTCGTTCGGCGTCGGCACCGGTTCCTTCGCGTCGACAACCTCGCCGGCCTTGATCGCTGCCGCACGGCCAAAGACCACAAGATCGATCAGCGAATTCGAACCGAGACGATTGGCGCCGTGCACCGATGCGCAACCGGCCTCACCTACCGCCATCAGGCCTGGCTGAATGCGGTTCGGGTGGTCGCTGCTCGCGTCCAGAACCTCACCCCAGTAATTGGTCGGAATGCCGCCCATGTTGTAATGGACCGTCGGCAGAACCGGGATCGGGTCCTTGGTCACATCGACGCCCGCGAAAATCCGCGCGCTTTCCGAAATGCCGGGCAGCCGTTCGGCCAGAAGGGCCGGGTCGAGGTGATCCAGGTGCAGGAAGATGTGATCGCCGTTCTTGCCGACGCCGCGACCTTCGCGGATTTCCATCGTCATGCAGCGCGAGACAACGTCGCGCGATGCCAGATCCTTGGCCGACGGTGCGTAGCGCTCCATGAAACGCTCACCCTCGGAATTGACCAGATAACCGCCTTCGCCGCGCGCGCCCTCCGTGATCAGGCAGCCGGAACCGTAGATGCCGGTCGGGTGGAACTGGACGAATTCCATGTCCTGGAGCGGCAGGCCGGCGCGCGCGATCATGCCGCCGCCGTCACCGGTGCAGGTATGGGCGGAGGTCGCGGAGAAGTAGGCCCGGCCATAACCGCCTGTCGCCAGGACAACCATCTTCGCGGCGAAGCGGTGCATGGTGCCGTCGTCGAGATTCCAGGCGATCACGCCCTGACAGACACCGTCCTCGGACATGATCAGGTCGAGCGCGAAATACTCAATGTAGAATTCGGCGTTATGGCGCAAGGACTGGCCGTAAAGCGTGTGCAGGATGGCATGACCGGTCCGGTCCGCCGCGGCGCAGGTCCGCTGCACGGGTGGGCCCTCGCCGTAATTCTGCATGTGCCCACCGAAGGGACGCTGATAGATCTTGCCGTCTTCGGTGCGAGAGAAGGGCACGCCATAATGCTCAAGCTCATAAACGGCCTTGGGGGCTTCGCGGGCAAGATATTCCATGGCGTCGGTGTCGCCGAGCCAGTCTGACCCCTTGACCGTGTCATACATGTGCCATTCCCAGCAGTCCGGCGTCATGTTCTTCAACGACGCGGCAATACCGCCCTGGGCCGCGACCGTGTGCGAGCGCGTCGGGAACACCTTGGTGATGCAGGCGGTGCGCAGACCCTGCTCAGCCATGCCGAGCGTTGCGCGCAGGCCCGCGCCACCGGCGCCGACAACGACCACGTCATAGGTGTGATCGACGAATTCGTAGGTTTTGGACATTCAGGTCAGCCTCCAAAGCCGATCTTGAGAACTGCAAAAATGCAGCCGAAGCCGATAAAGGCGCAGAAAAAGGTATTGGCCATCAACGTCAGGAACTTGATGCCCTCGCCATGTACATAGTCTTCAATGATCACCTGCATACCGAGCTTCATGTGATAAACGCCCGACAGGATCACCAGGAGCAGCACAATCGACACGAGAGGATTTCTGAGCGTTTCCAGAACCTCGCCGTGGGTCGACCCCTGCATGGCGATCACAAGGATCACGAAAAAGGAAATCAGAAAGACATTCGCAACGGCCGTGACACGCTGTTTCCAGAAATGATCGGTGCCCTCTTTCGCGGAACCGAGACCGCGGACCCTGTTCAGGGGAGTTCGCATATCGTCCATGATCTTCTCCCTATCCCACCATGTAACCGATGATCCACAGGATTATGGTCAGCGTGACCGATCCTATGATCGTTGCCCGGGCCAGCCATTCGCGGGCTTCCTTGCCGAAGCCGGCACCCATGTCCCAGATGAAGTGACGCAGGCCGCCGAGCATGTGGTGCACCAGTGCCCAGGTGAAACCGAACAGGATCAGTCTTCCGAAGATGGAGCCGTAAAGGTCGTTGACGAAGTCAAAGTAGGTCGGACCGGCAGCAGCGGCAATCAGCCACCACGCCAGCAGGATCGTCCCGAAATACAGCGCCGCACCCGTGATGCGATGCAGAATTGACATGACCATCGTCAGGATCGGTTTGTAGATCTGAAGATGGGGTGACAGCGGGCGTTTGCCGCGCATATCAGCGTTCGACATTAAGGTCCTCTCCCGTACGACGCCACCTTACGCTTACGCAAACGTAAGGAAATCAGCGCGTTGTCTAGAAAGGTTCTAGCGCCAACAAGCCGTCGCGTCAAAATATCAAAAGGGAGAATCTGGAAAGTTACTTTGCCGATTGTGGACTTAAATCGATATTATCTCCGATCTTGCGTTTTGCGGTGCTCTAAACTCTGCACTTCCCAACGGATCAAAATTGCGTAACTCTCCCAACGTCATCGGAAGTCTGATGACATGGGGCCGCTGGCCGGCGGTAAAAGGAGCCAAACTTCATGAAAAAAGCAATCGCAGAATTTGTTGGAACTTTCACCCTTGTCCTGTTCGGGTGCGGCGCAGCCGTCATCGCCGGGATGGGAACGGGGGCGCCGGCCGGCGGGGGGGGGGGGGGGGG
>JBCDEN010000777.1:0-2132 GCA_039179715.1 Pseudomonadota bacterium | reverse complement strand
GTCATTTCCGTTCTTCATGACCTGAACCTGACCGCCGCGTTCGCAGACGATGTTGTCCTGATGCATGAGGGCCGGTGCCTGACATCAGGGTCCGTCGCCGATGCGGTCACCCCGCAAAACATCGAGCGTGTTTTCGGCCTGAAGGCACAGGTCTTTGAAAAAGACGGACGGCTTGTCTGTTTTCCGGAGCGTCCTGAAACCAAGGTGCATTGCTGATGCAAAGGCGCCCGGTTTTCCTGTCGGCGATGGCGTTTCTGCTTCCCGTCATGGCTGGCGTGCACCTGTTTCTCGGGTTCAGCCCCACCGATCTCCCACAGCTTTTGTTTGCGTTGCCTGGGTCGGATGCGCAGAGCTTTGAAGAGGCGGTTCTTCTTTATCAGCGGGTGCCTCGAACCCTGATTGCACTCTATGTCGGCGGCGTAACCGCCGTATGCGGATTTGTGCTGCAAAGTCTGGTACGCAACCCGCTGGCGTCGCCGACAACCCTTGGCGTCAACGCCGGAGCAGCACTTTTCCTGGTCGCCGGCGTGCTGCTTTTAAATCTCGATACCGCTCTTCAAGGTGCTGCAGCGCTTGCTGGAGCCTTGTCCGGGTTCCTTGCCTCCCTTGCCGTTGCAAAGGCAGCCGGACGGCAGAACGATCCGCGAGGACTGTCTCTGATCCTCTCCGGGGCGCTGGTTGCCATGTTCTTCACGGGGCTCACCAATGCGTTGCTCCTGTCGGACCCGGCCCGCCGGTCAGACTTGCTCAGCTGGATCGTCGGCACGATCAATCACGCCTATGCCGACCGGCTCGCCCTTTTTTGGTGGGTGGGAGCGATCGCGATCTGTGTGCTACTTGTGCTCGCGCGCCCGCTGACGCTGATCCTGTTTGGCGCTGAGAAAGCAGCTTCAACTGGCGTCAATGTTCCGATTGTGTCCGGCCTTGCGATCCTTGCCGCCGTTCTCGGAGCAGGCTCCGCTGTTGCCATCTGCGGACCAATCGGTTTCGTCGGGCTTGTCGTGCCGCATATCGTGCGTCCTCTGGTTGGCAACAACCTGCGGATTGCCCTGCCGGCGGCATTCCTGACAGGGGCCATGGTTTGCATCCTGGCTGATCTTGTCGGCAGGGAGGCACTTCGTCCCTTTTCATTGAGCACAGGCCTTGTCACCGATCTGGTCGGCGGCGTCGTGTTCGTCCTGATCATCAAACGCTTCTACCTGTCTCCCGGTGCGCAGCAGGAGGCGGCATGATCAAACGGAGCACAGCGACCGACGGCCTTGGCATTTTGCGTTTCAGGAACGGTCTCCAGATCAAGACCTCGAACCTTGTCGCAGGCCTTGGTCTCGTCGCGGCCACTGTCCTTCTGGGATTGTATTCGCTTCGAACCGGGCTCACCGAGACAGGTATTGCGGACATTCTTGCAATCCTTTCAGGCGGCCACGTGGCGGATGCGAAGGCATATGCGCTCCTTGATGTGCGACTTCCGCGCATTCTTCTGGGGTTCATGGTTGGCTGGGCGGTTGCGCTCTGCGGTGCCGTGCTGCAATCCCTAGCGCGCAATCCGCTCGCTGATCCGGGACTGTTCGGTTTCAGCCAGGGCTCCATAATCATGATCATGCTCCTGCTGATCCTGGTTCCTCTGGCACCCAAGAGCCTGGTTGCGCTTGCCGCCGTCTCAGGCGGCCTCTGTGTGGCGGCTCTTCTGCTCTGGCTCGTCGGCGCAGGTCGCTCAAGCGGCCTTTCGATCGTGTTGATGGGAATTGCAGTCGAAACGGTTCTGTCGTCTTTCGGATCGTTGCTCATTCTCTATCTTCCCGCCGAAACCTCCATAGCGTTGTCCGAATGGCTCGCCGGGTCATTGTTTCAGGCCAACTGGCCGCTGATTGCCGCGTTCCTGCCGCTGTTTTTCCTGAGCCTCGCCGGTATTCTGATCGCCGGTCGTGCGCTCGCTGCCTATGACCTCGGAAACGAGATGGCCATGGCGCTCGGCGAGCCCGTGGCACGATCCCGGCCGATGCTCTTGCTCTTTGCCGTTGTCCTCAGCGCTGCTGCCGTAACGGCCGTGGGTCCGCTCATGTTTCTGGGTGTCCTCGCACCGCACATCGCGGCGTTTCTGTCACCGGCGACAGGCCGGGCCCGGCTGGTGTTGT
>JBCDEN010000804.1:0-1966 GCA_039179715.1 Pseudomonadota bacterium | reverse complement strand
GCCTGCTGGCCCCGTTTGAAAAGACCGCCGATCTTTGCCGGATGACATATCTCGCGCCGTTTGTTCTCTTCGGTGCCGGACGTGCGCTGGAAGAGGGGCGTCTCGACGTGCATCGCAACGCCTATGACGAGTGCTTTCAGCAAGTCGTCATAGGCGTTGCGATGCACGTCGAGACGCCCCTCTTCCAGCGCACGTCCGGCACCGAAGAGAACAAACGGCGCGAGATATGTCATCCGGCAAAGATCGGCGGTCTTTTCAAACGGGGCCAGCAGGCTGCGCAGATCGGCATGGTTCATGCCCTCTTCGGAGTAGGCCGCCGACTTGGCGCCGGTCGTCACCGCGTTCAAAAAGACCTTGTCGTCGAGTGCGTGCCCGTGCTGGCCATATGCAAACCCGTATTCCAATACCAGGTCCTGCCATTCCTTCATGATCGAGGGTGCGGAATACCAGTAGAGCGGATGCTGGAAAATGATCACGTCATGCTCGGTCAGCTGCGCCTGTTCGGCATCGACATCGATGTTGAAATCCGGATAGCGCGCATAAAGGTCAAGGGCGGTGACGCCCTGGACGGCCTTGGCCGTCTCGAACATCGGATTGTTGACCTCCGACCTGTCCGGCCTTGGATGTGCAAATAATACCAGTACCTTGGCCAAGAGTTCCCCCGTTCGCCCAAATGAGACAGGGCGGCACCGCCGCCCGGTTCAAGATAACCCTGTCCTCATCCCGGGGAAGACAGCACGGTCTGCTTCACGCGATGAGGGTTTGACATTTCGCCCGCTCCATCACCGGCCTTCCGGTTCAGGTTAGTCGAGCCGCCTCTTCTGCGATAGAGGTTACGCGTCCTTCACGTCACTGGCAAAACGCGCTGCATTTTCCTTCAGGAATTCGCCCTCGTCCGCCTGTCCCCAGAAGGCCGGCTGGGCCTTCGGTATCGTGAGCGCTCTTTGAACCGCGGGGCGCGCATCAATGCGGTCGAACCACGCCTTGAGGTGATCCAGCCCGTCCACCGACACTTTTGCCCAGACATAGGCCCGCGCCCACGGATAGGTCGCCATGTCCGCGATCGTGTAGTCGTCGCCTGCGAGCCATTCGCGACCCTCAAGACGCGTGTTCAGCACTTCGAGCAATCGGCGGGTTTCGTCGACATACCGTTTGATCGAGAACGGTTCTTCCTGTCCGTTGGGTGCCGCAATCCTCTGGAAATACATCGCCTGCCCCATCATGGGGCCGATCCCGCCCATCTGGAACATGAGCCACTGAAGCGTTTCCGATTTCGCCTTCGGGTCACCGGGCAGGAAGCGGTCATACTTCTCGGCGAGATACCACAGGATCGCGCCGCTTTCGAAAACCGGAAAGTCTCGGTTGCCCCGATCCACGATGGTCGGAATCCGGCCGTTCGGATTGAGCTTCACGTAGTCCGGTGCCTTCTGTTCCTTCTTCGCAAAATCGATGAAGGTCAGGTCATAGGGGACACCGGCTTCCTCCAGAAAAAGGACCGGTTTGTAGCCGTTCATGGTCGCTGCGGTGTAAAGGTGGATCTCAGGCTGCGACATTCGATTTCCTTTCCGGAAACGGATAGGGCTGGTGACCGTTGATGATCAGGACATTCGCCATGGTAAGCGCAACCTCTCCCGGCTCTGCCGCCGCTGAAGCGGCCGCAGCTTGATTTCTGCCAAGAGATGAGGGACAAGGTAACAAAAATCAACCAGTATACTTTTGGTAACCTAGTAAGAAAATTGGAGGGCCGGGATGACAGGACACCTTGCAACAGTCGGCAGGAGCAGAATTGTTCTGGAGGCATGCACCGATCCATGCCCGATTGAACGCGGCATGCGCATTCTCGGCGGCAAATGGACCGGCTCCATTTTATGGCATCTGAAGGACGGGCCGGTCCGCTTCAATGATTTGTCGCGCATGCTGGGAGGGGCCAGCAAAAAAATGATCGCCGAGCGCCTGAAACAGCTTG
>JBCDEN010000678.1:0-2644 GCA_039179715.1 Pseudomonadota bacterium | reverse complement strand
CAGAGACCGTAACTGCGGATGCCGAACCGAAACCGGCAGCTGCCAAGGCCGACACCGCGAACACGCCGGACAAGGCTCCTGCGACGGAAGATGTTAAGGCATGAGCCAGGAAGATATCGACGCCTCGAAGGCACCCTTGATCGAACATCTGATCGAGCTGCGACAGCGGCTGATGTGGTCCATCGGCGCGATCCTGGTGATGTTCATCGTCTGCTTCTATTTCGCGACCGATATCTATAACGTGCTGACGATCCCTTATCTGCGCGCTGTTGGCGAGGGACATCCGGTCGAGATGATCTTCACCGCGCCGCAGGAATGGTTCTTCACCCAGTTGAAACTCGCCCTGTTCGGGGCGCTGTTCCTGGCGTTTCCCGTGATCGCCAGTCAGATCTACATGTTCGTCGCACCCGGGCTCTACAAGAATGAGCGTGGCGCATTCCTGCCGTTCCTTATCGCGACTCCGATCCTGTTCCTGATTGGTGCCTGTCTGGTCTATTTCCTGGTGATGCCGATGGCGATGGGCTTCTTCCTGTCCCAGGAGCAACTGCCCGGTGAGGGGCAAGTCGCTATTCAGCACCTTGCAAAGGTGAGTGAATATCTCGGTCTCATCATGATCCTGATTTTCGCCTTTGGCCTTGTCTTCCAGTTGCCTGTTGTCCTGACCTTGATGGGGCGTGCGGGTCTGGTCAGCTCCGAAGATCTCAAAAAGAAACGCAAATATGCAATTGTCGGCGCATTCGCGGCTGCTGCAATTTTGACACCCCCTGATCCGATCTCGCAGATCGGTCTTGCGCTCCCCACTTTGCTTCTCTACGAAGTCTCCATTCTGTCCGTGAGGCTGATAGAGCGCCAACGCGCGCAGCGGGAAGCTGAGCGCGAAGCGGAAGACGCGACAGCCTGAAGCCTTTTCAGCCGGCGTTCTTTGGTCTCCCGGACGGATGGTTTTGACAACGACCGTCATTCGGGAAGCGAAGATGTTTGACATAAAGTGGATACGGGAACACCCGGACAGTTTCGACCAGGCACTGGCAAGACGCGGCTTTGAGGCGTCGTCGGCCAGACTGATTGCACTGGATGAGTCCCGCCGCTCCCACATCACCAAGCTTCAGGAAGCACAGGAACGGCGCAATGCGGCCTCCAAGGAAATCGGCAAGGCCAAGGGTGCGGGCGATGACGCGCGCGCACAGGAGCTGATTGACGAGGTCGCCCAGATCAAGGCCTTCATTCAGTCGGGCGAAGACGAAGAGCGCCGGCTGGTTTCCGACCTGGAAGCGGCCATGGCAGTCATTCCGAACCTGCCGCACGAGGATGTGCCGGCGGGCAAGGACGAGAGCGACAATGCGCTTCTGAAAATGCATGGCGAAAAGCCGACCTTCCAGTTCAACGAAGCTCCGAAGGAGCATTATGAACTCGGCGAAGCGCTCGGCGACATGGATTTCGCGACGGCCGCTAAACTGTCCGGATCCCGCTTCGTCGTATTGAAGGGACAGATCGCGCGTCTGGAGCGTGCGCTTGGCCAGTTCATGATTGATCTGCACACCCGGGAGCATGGCTACACGGAAGTGTCGCCACCGCTGCTGGTCAACGACAGCCCGCTTTTTGGGACCAGCCAGTTGCCGAAATTCGAGGAGGACCTATTCAAGACGACCACGGACCACTACCTGATTCCGACTGCGGAAGTACCCCTGACGAATCTGGTGGCCGATGAAATCGTTGCGGAAGACACCTTGCCGCTTCGCCTGACAGCGCTGACCTATTGTTTCAGATCCGAAGCCGGGTCTGCCGGACGCGACACCCGCGGCATGCTGCGCCAGCACCAGTTCCAGAAATGCGAGCTGGTTTCGGTGACAACACCCGAGACGTCGCTGGACGAACTGGATCGCATGCTCGAATGCGCGGAAAAGGTGCTCCAGAAGCTCGGTCTGCACTACCGGGTCATGACATTGTGCACGGGAGACATGGGCTTCGGTGCGCGCAAGACCTATGACATCGAGGTGTGGCTGCCGGGCCAGGACGCCTATCGCGAGATTTCCTCGTGCTCGGTCTGCGGCGATTTCCAGGCGCGGCGCATGAATGCGCGCTACAGGCCTGCGGACAGCAAGCAGCCCGTTCACGTTCACACGTTGAACGGATCCGGCATTGCCGTCGGCCGGGCCCTGATCGCGGTTCTGGAGAATTACCAGAATGGCGACGGCACGGTCACTGTGCCAGACGTTCTGCGCCCCTATATGGGCGGTCTGGAAACCATCGGCTGAGCTGAAGACCCGCGCGGGCGGCGTGCATGGTGTTCCGCCCGCGAACCTCTCATTGCGCCGCGTGTCCTTTGGGCGCAGTTTCATTAGATGAATCCGGAAGGAGAAATGTCCGCATGCGTATTCTGATCACGAATGATGACGGAATTCACTCTCCCGGACTGACCGCTCTGGAACGCATCGCGCGCACCTTGTCGGACGACGTCTGGGTCATCGCGCCTGAAACCGATCAGAGCGGTGTCGCGCACTCATTGACACTGAACGATCCGTTGCGGTTGCGAGCGCTCGATGAGCGGCGCTTTGCCGTCAAGGGCACACCGACGGACTGCGTGATCATGGGGGTGCACAACGTCCTGAAAGGCAAACCCGATCTTGTTCTGTCGGGGATCAAT
>JBCDEN010000297.1:0-5742 GCA_039179715.1 Pseudomonadota bacterium | reverse complement strand
GCCGGAAGAGTTGCCGGATGGGGACTATACGATCGAAATCACGGCCAATCGCCGGGGAGAGAGTGTCACCACCACCACCGCAATCCAGATCGACACCGGCGAAACAACAGACGCGCTCGAGGAAATCCGGAAGGAGATCTTCGAGGACTCCAGTTCAGACGGTCCGGGCAAAGAGGGCAGCAACAACGGTGTCGAAGTCTCTGCCGAAGACCTGTCTCAGCTTGCGAGCAATGTCTACCGGTTCACCGATAGTGAGGGAAACGCGGTCCTCGAAACGCGGATAAAAGAGGCGATTGCGGCTGAAACCGGGTTCTCCGATCTGCCGACGGACGCGGAAATCCAGGCAATCGTCGACACGCAAAACGAAGATTTCAGCGCCCTGTTCATGGGAGAGGAGGATTTCAACGAAGACCATGTGCGCAATTGGGATGTAAGCCAGGTCAAAAACATGGCCAACATGTTCTTGTCTGCAACGAGCTTCGATCAGGATATCAGCGGCTGGGACGTCGGCGCAGTGACGGACATGTCTCTCATGTTCACGAACGCGACGCGCTTCGATCAGGATATTGGCGGCTGGGATGTCGGCGAAGTGACGAGCATGCGCGGCATGTTCGGCTATGCCAGCAGCTTCAATCAGGATATTGGTGCCTGGGATGTCAGCAAGGTCACGGACATGTCTGCCATGTTCATCGGCCGGAGCCAGAACGATATCAACCAGTTTCCGGAATTTGAGCGCAACAGCTTCAACCAGAACATCGGCGGCTGGGATATCTCGTCGCTCGAAAACGCAACGAACATGCTGGACCACAACACCAATTTCAGTCTGGAGAACTTCGACAAGCTGCTCGCCGGATGGGCAACGCTCGACACGGCGGCCGGCGAGACAAATATCAACGACAACGTTGAACTGGGGGCCGCGGAACTGATCTATTCCGATCTCACCTCGAAAAACCATCTGGAACAGGTTTACGGCTGGACCATCGGCGGCACTTTGGCGACGACCGATGCCGATGGCAGAAGCGTGCACGCAGGCGACAACTCCGGAAACACGATTGATCTTTCGGGTGAAAGCCAGGCGCAGGCCATCCACGCCCTGGATGGCGACGACACCATTACTGCGAGCGACCATGACGACCTTCTCGTCGGCGGTGCCGGGGATGACACCATGACAGGTGGCGGCGGTGCGGATACCTACGTCTTCCGCGATTATGGCGGAGACGAAGGCGATTTCGGTCACGACACGATCACCGATTTTGATCCGGACGCCGATGTTTTGCGGCTCGAGCATACGGGCTTCACGCGTTTCGAGGATCTTCTACTGCAAGATTCTTCCCTCGGCGTGCTTGTGTACATCGGCCCCTATAACTCCATCCTTCTGGAAGGCCTGACGAGTGCGGAGTTGAGTGCGGACAATTTCCAGTTCATGGCAACGGATTCCCAGACGTTCCTGCTCGGCAGCTTCGGCGACGATACGCTAACCGGAGACGATAACGACAACCGGATCGATGGTCTGTCCGGAAGCGATATTCTGACTGGTGGAACCGGCAGCGATACGTTTGTGTTCAAAGCTGCCTATGGCCAGGACACGATCACCGATTTTGAGGCCGAAGATCTGATCGAAATAGGCTCGCTGCTTGCGTCCGACTTCGCTTCGCTGCAGGCGATGATGAGCGAGGAAACCGGCAGCACCGGGACCGATACCGTGATCACGTTCGGCACGGGGGACACCTTGCGGCTGGAAGCCGTGTCCATGTCGGACCTCGGTGCGGACCATTTCGTTTTCGTTTAGAGTAACGGGCGCGGATCACACGTCCCTTCCAGCTGCGAATGGGCCTGGATACGTCATTCTCCGGGTCGCTCTTCGCATCCTGGATGGCTTGATGTCTGTGTGCGTCAAATCTTGAGCATGCCTTCAAGCAACAGGCGCGTTGCCGTTTCGTAGGCCTCGCGATCCTCGCCGTTGGCGATGGCCAGTGCGGCCCTGTCAAACGCGGAAGACAGCAGGCCGGCGAGGGGTTCCAGCGGAACGCCCTTGAGCGCGCCATGCTCCGCGGCGTGGCGCAGGCCCTCGAGGATCGTCGCGCCTCCGGTTTCGCGGTCTATCGCCGCCATCTCCTCTACACCCAGAACGGCGGGGCCTTCAAGAAGCAGGATCCGCGCCCGGCCGGGAACGGACATTGCCGAGAAATAGGCCCTTGCCCCGGCCATGAATGCATCCAAGGGCGATTGACCGGTATCCGTGTCCGCATCGATTTCTTCGGCAATGGCACGGGATTCCTGGTGCACCAGCGCGCGCATGAGATCCGCCTTGTCCCTGAAGTGATGATAGAGCGCGCCTCTGGTGACGGCCGCCTGTTTCACGATTTCCGGCGTTGCGGTTTCCGCATATCCCTTGTCCACGATCAGCCGCCTGGCGGCTTCCAGCAGGGCGGTTCTTGTCTCCGCGCGGCGTTCGGCCTGTGTGCGGCGTGATTTTTCTTCTTGCATACATACAGCCTGTATGTTTATGTAACTTACAAACATACTGTATGTTTTTTCGTTGCGCCTGAAAAGCCCCGTCTATCGGTAAAAAGGTGCGCGGTCATCGCTGAAGCCTGGTTGGAGGACAACATGAAAGCGACGCAATACTACCCCGTTCTGTTGACGGACAAAGTCGGCGCAACGGCAGCCTTCTACAAGGAGCACTTCAGGTTCAGGCCAGCCTTTGAAGCCGACTGGTATGTACATCTGCAATCGGTGGAAGATGACAAGGTGAACCTGGCCGTGCTCGATAAGGACCATGAGACGATCCCGGCGAGCGGCCGGGGCAACGGAGCAGGGGGGCTGCTTCTGAATTTTGAGGTCGAGGATGTCGATACGATCTACGAAACGCTCAGACAAAAGGGCCTGCCAATTCTGCTGGAACTCAGGGACGAACCGTTCGGCCAGCGCCATTTCATCACGCAGGACCCCAACGGCGTGATGATCGACGTGATCAAACCGATCCCGCCGAGCGCGGAGTTTCTTGCCCAGTTCTCTCCGGAAGCCGTTCCCGTGTGATCGGGGCAGACATCAGTGCCGCCGGCGCATCGGTGCCGGCAGATCGCGGATCTCAATGGCAGGTATTTGCAGACGGCCGGATCAGGACGCGACCGGCGGGCAGCTGCTGCTTTGTTCGGCGCGCGACTTCAGGCCCTGAAGGCTCTGCATCGTGCTCGGATTGCCGGGAAGCTCGAATCTCTGTTCGAGTGCGGTGCGGACATTGTTGATGACGGCAAGGTCCTGAACCGCGAGCGTCTTGCACTGGTTGCCGGTGAAGCGGACGCGAATGCGAATGACGCGGTCGCCATTGTCAGAGGGTCCGAATTCGCTGTCCAACGTCGGGTTTTCACCCGCCATCGGCCGTTCGAGAATGACCATGTTCGGCTGATCCTGGATTACGGCTGTACCTCTTTCCCTGGCGCTTGAAACCAGCGCCGACCTGACGGTTCCCGGGTCGGCAGCGATGTTGACGCTCTGCGCGCCCGCAGGCACATCAAGCCTGGGCTGGTTGCCGAGCGAAGCCGACTGGTTGGACGAGGACTGGCAAGCGGCGAGAAAAAGAGCGCAAAGGCTGAAGATGACGGGATATCGCATGAAGCAGTCCAAAATCCAGAAGATGTGTTTCAACAGGTGATTTCACCTGTTTCTAGTCCATGTCGCGTCCCTGATACAACTGCACTGTGAGATTCTCACGTTTCCTTGTTTCAGCAAGACAGGGCAAAGTACCCAGGGTCAGGACCTTTTAGTTTGGTTGAATTGGCGCGGCTCCCGTTGAAGTCCTTTTAGAACTGATCGCCGGTCTTGAAGCCGCCGCCGCCGAAGCTGCCGCCGCGTTTGAAGCCGCCGCCACCGAAACCGCCGCTCCGGCCCGACCTTCGGTCCGAACGGCCGAGACCGCCCATGGACTTCGGCAAGCCGGTGCCATTGGGAAAGGCCACTTTGCGGCCGCGCGGCTTGCGCCGCTTGTGCGATCGTTCGGCGCGCGCCCAATAATCCGCGCCGGTAATGGCTCCCTTGACCAGTTCTCCCAGCAGAACCGTGGTCAGCTTGTCGTCGGAAAAGGTCGATTCCCAACTGCCGTACCCCTTCGAACGGAAGCGTTTGATCACGTCGGCAAGTTCTGCCCGCCGCCGGCCGATATCACGCTGGAGTTCACGGTCCTGCCGAATTTCCCGCGCGACCTGTTCAACACGGTCCCGGAAATCTTCGATACGCTGCACGATTTTTTCGTCCTCGGGCGAGGGCGTATCGACAGCGGCCTGCCAGAGGTCGTTCAGGTCGTCCGACTTGAGCGACTCCGACAAATGCCCTTCCGCTTTCTGAAAGTCGGCGTCTTCGCCGCCGGAAAATTCGGCCAGGGCACCTGACAGCGTGTCTATCTGCTGCTCCAGCTTTTCGACTTCGGCATCGATCTGCTCGATCTCGTCGCTATAGGTTTCGATCGACCCGACCAGATCGGTGCCGGCCGCATCCGTCATGGCATTGCGGCTGAATTCGGCGAGTTTTTCCTCTTCAACTTCGGCAATTTCGGCACAGCGTTCCGCATGCCTTGCCATCCGGTCCGGAATCCCGGTGAGCATGGCGTAGTTCGCGCGCGCATCGTCATAGCGGATGAGACTTGCCACCCAATGGTCGAGCGAGCGGCTTAGGCCGCGATAATTGTAGTTCTGAGTGCCGTAACCCCGGTCCCACAAATAGACGAAAAGCGGATCGGCGCTATAGGCCTTGCCCTTGTTCTCCCGGTCCAGTTCCGATGTCCTGGCCTTGTCGGCAGCGGCTTCGGCCGTCGCGATTGCCTGTTCGGTGGTATCGCGCTGCAAAAGATAGGCGCTGTCCTTTTCCAGGCGGCCGTCAACGGCGTCCATCAGGTCGTCCATCTGGTTTTCCGCCAGATCGCGCGCCTCGTCCAGTTCCTGGCGTTTCTTCAGTTTCTGATTTCGCTCCGTTTCGCTCTGGCGCAATTGCTCGCTCAAGACCTTGTAGTCATCGTTCCGCTTGTCGAGCAGCCGTCTGGCCTCGCGCGCGGCGCTGTCAAGACGCGTGTTCAAGCTTCCGGCCGCATCGGTGTCGAGCCGGAACCGGGCAAGATCGCGATAGGCTTCGCTCTGCCGTTCCTGAAGATCGGTGACCGCGCGGGTAGAGCGTTCGATGCGTTTGCTCAGTTCGGCTTCCTCGCGCCTGAGATCCGCCATCGAGTGTTCGATGGTGCCCAGAGTCTGACGTCCGGTCAGCATTTGGAAGCCTCCGGGGCCGGGGTCGCAGAAAGCACCGCTACCATTGGGTTATCGCTCCGTCCTGAACGCCACTGTTCCAGTTGATGTCCAGCTCTCCGCGCCGCTTCTGGCCAAGGACACCTTTTTGCACGATGCCGTCTTCCAGCTTGTCGCGGCGGACCGCATCGTAGATGTTTTCCGAAACGCGCTGTCCCCATTTGGCAACCCGTTCGGCGCTCCCGCTTTCCTCCGACTGAATGGATTGTTCGACAATATTGCCGTCCGGGTCGATCGCCTCCACAACGATGTAGAAATTTTCTGTGTTCGGGTTCGCTTCCGGTATGCGGGTCAGGCCGGTCGGTTCGCCCTCGCGGGAGACGATCTGAACCTCGAACACCTGCTGCAGCCGGGCGGCAAGATCACGCAGATCCTGTTCCGCCTTGAACGCGGCGTCGTTGTTGCCGTCCTGCAGCGCCAGCCTGCCGTCTTCGGCAAGGGTCGCCGCCGT
>JBCDEN010000056.1:0-11316 GCA_039179715.1 Pseudomonadota bacterium | reverse complement strand
CTCACAAGACCGATTGTGTGAATCACCACCCGTGTGCCTCTGGTTACCGGATCTCTGCTCCAGTTCTCGTTTGCAAAAGCGGGTGTAGGGGTGGCGGGACCAGGACCGCCCTGGGCAGCAAGACGCTGCCGACATGCCAGAATTCTCTCACGGAAGGCTCCCAGAACATGGCCGTTGCCGCTCTCGAACAGGAAATCCTGATACTGCGCAAACGCCGCCAGTTATACTCGTTGATCGGGTTGCTGCTTGTCATTGCAGTGCTTTTTTCCGGTTTCTCGAAATCCAACGAGATGAATTCAGGCGGCTTCCTTCAAGGGCTCTCAAAGTTCTTCGACTATCCCGGTGAAATTGTCGCCGAAGCCTGGCAGGCCGGGCCGGCATTCTTCGGGATCGTATTGACCTTTGTCCCGGCGATGCTGGAGACATTGAACATAGCCGCGGTCGCGACGCTTCTGGGAGGCGCGATGGCGGTCGTGCTTGCCATGGCTTCCACGCGCAACGTCGACAGTTGGGGACCTCTCATCCCGGTCGTTCGCCGCATCATGGACATCACGAGAGCGTTTCCGGAGCTGATCATCGCTCTGTTCCTGATTTTCGTTCTCGGATCCAGCCCCGTTCCGGCAATGATCGCGGTCGCGGTTCACACCGCGGGTGCTCTCGGAAAGCTCTTTTCAGAGGTCAATGAAAATATTGATCGCAAGCCGATCGAAGGCCTGTCTGCCTGTGGTGCCAGCTGGCTGCAGCGTATCCGCTATGCCGTGATGCCACAGGTTGCCCCGAACTATCTGAGCTATTTTCTGCTGCGACTTGAAATCAACGTTCGCGCTTCCGCCATTCTCGGCTTTGTCGGCGCGGGCGGTATCGGGCAGGAGCTGCGCCGGACAATCGGCTGGGGTCAGGGCGCTGGGGACGAAACGGCTGCGATCTTCGTGCTTTTGTTCTGCACCATCATGATGATTGACCAGGTCTCGTCCTACCTGCGTGGCAAACTCGTCGGCTCCGGCCGGGCGCATTGAGGAACTTCGTTATGGCTGTCGACACGCTCAATGAACCGGCCTTCAACCGGGATACTGTTTTCCGCAATATACGTCGCCGGGCCTGGCTCACCATCGGTGCTCCTTTGGCGATCGTCCTTTATCTGACCTACACTTGGTTTGCCTTTGGCGTGCCGGAATTGCTCGCGAAAGCGCAACCCGAAAGGGCGGTTATCCTGGCGACCGACAGTGTCGCCTACAAGGTTCACGTCACCAAGCTTCTGCGGCGCGACATCATGGAGATCGCCATCGAGGGGGAGCGCCGGGCAACCTACGCTCAGGAGGATTTGCCCGACTGGGTGGACGTGGACGGAACGAATGCGATTGTCGATCTCGGCGACGGTTATGAAGTGGCGATAACCGGCAAGGTGATGGAGTTCACCGTTCCCGGCTACGGCACCATCAAGGTCACGGCAACGAATAGCGGCGTGACCACCGAATTGCCGCCAGGTCCCGTTCCCGAGTGGCTAAAGGACGATCCGAGAAAGTTCGATGCCCGTCCGACACTTGATCGGCGCGTTCAGGTGACGAAAACGAAAATTGAAGTGCACAACTACTTTGGTGGTTGGGAAAATTTCTGGTTCTCCTTCCAGTCCAAGCTGCACGGCATGTCCTTCAGCCAACTTTGGGCGATTGCGCTCTCCAATGAACGCATCGATCCGTCGCAATCGAACATGTCGCTGATCATGCACGACTTTCTCGGAAATCCCGACTGGCAGCATGGCGAGGTGTTCACCGCACTCTTCGAAACGATCATGATGGCTGTACTTGGCACGCTCATCGCTGCGTTTGTGGGTTTACCCCTGGCATTTCTGGCCGCACGCAACTTCACGCCATCTCTCCTCTTGCGCTTCGGCATGCGCCGCCTGTTCGACTTCCTGCGCGGCATCGACATGCTGATCTGGTCCTTGATCTTCATTCGCGCCTTTGGTCTCGGACCATTGACCGGAGCGCTTGCAATCGCGTTCACCGATACCGGGACCCTCGGCAAATTGTTTTCCGAAGCGCTTGAAAACATCGACAACAAGCAGGTGGAGGGCGTCCGGGCGACGGGTGCCAGCCAGATCCAGCGCTACCGATTCGGTGTCATCCCGCAGATCCTGCCGGTCTTTGTGTCCCAGGTTCTTTATTACCTGGAATCCAACACCCGCTCAGCGACCGTGATCGGAGCGCTCGGGGCAGGGGGCATCGGCCTGATGCTTGTCGAAACCATGAAGACGTCCCGTGACTGGGAAAATACGAGCTACATCATCATCCTCACGATTTTGGTCGTCATCATGATGGATCAGGCCTCGGGATGGCTGCGCAGGAAACTGATCGAGGGCAAGTAGGACAAGAGGGCCTGTCCGCAGAGCTACGTTTGTAACGGCTTGCGTCTGTCGCCGCTCTGTGATCGCCTGTCAGCCTTCGGGAGGCGGCGAGCATGCAGGATCATATCGGATTGCTGATTGTCGATGTTCAGGCGGGCTTCGTCGACGCCGGGACGGACCATGTGCCGGGCATTGTCGAGGAGCTGCAGCGGGACTATCGGCACATTGCCGCGTCCCGGTTCGTCAATCACGTCAACTCGCCCCATCGCCGTTTTCTCGACTGGAATCGATTTCTCCCGGACACTTCGGAAGTCGAGCTCGCCTTCGAGCCCGTCGCCCAGGCTCTTGTGTTTGACAAGCCGAGCTACTCCGCGGTCTCGTACGATCTTCTCAGATGGGTACATCTCAATGGAATATCCGAAGTGCATGTGTGCGGGATCGACACCGAGATCTGCGTTTTGTCGTCCGCCACGGCGCTGTTCGAGGTATCGATCAAGTCTGTTGTCCTGGAATGGGCGTGTGCGTCTGGCGGCGGCAAGGAAGGCCATGACGCCGGACTGGTGGCGCTGCGTCGTCTGATAGGCTGCGCGAATGTGTGGGCCGACAGCTCCGGAAAAAGATATTTTGGCGAATAGGCGGCCCCGGTTTGGTTGCGTTCGGAGACGGGATTTGAAGGCCCTGTGTGGTTTAAGTGTGCACTCATCCCTTTTTCGCCGCATTTCCATCGTGCGATAATCATAACATCCCGCAGAGGAATCAATGCTCTTGGAGGGGCACATGCCGAGAATTGGGTTGAGAAGACTGGCGCTCCTGGCGCTTGGACCGGGTCTGATCTGGACCGCCGGGTCGACGGGCGCCCATGCCATAGAGAGCTGTGTCGCTTCGCTGAAGCGCGAGGCGATTTCCGCTGGCGTCCGGCCGGAGGTCGCCGAACGGATGCTCAAGGGCGCATCTTTCGACGAGAAAGTGATCCGGTTCTCCACGTCGCAGCCGGAGTACAAGACCGAGATCTGGGATTACATGGCGTTCCTTGTCGATGCTGAGCGCATCAAGGATGGCAAGAAAAACCTCCGCAAGCACCGCCAGACGCTGTCCGCGATCGAACAGCGCTATGGCGTCAACCGCAATGTTGTCCTGGCCGTCTGGGGGATCGAGAGCGATTTCGGCCAGTTCAAGGGAGATTTCTATACGCCCCATGCGCTTGCCAACCTGGTTTGCGCCGGAAAACGGCGGCAGAAATATTTCCGCGGCGAATTGATCAAAACCCTGCAGATTGCCTCTCGCGGAGACGTTCCCGCGAACGATTTTCAGGGGTCCTGGGCCGGTGCTTTCGGGCAGACCCAGTTCATGCCCAGCACGTATAACAGCCTGGCGGTCGATTTTGATGGCGACGGGCGCAAGGACCTGGTCAATTCCGTTCCCGATGCGCTCGCGTCGACCGCAAACTTCCTGAAAAATGCGGGCTGGAGAGACAGCAGGGCCTGGGGCTACGAGGTCAAGGTGCCGTCAGGATATTCCGGCCCGACCGGTCTCAAGAAACGGGCGTCGCTATCGACCTGGGGCCAGCGCGGTTTCAAGAAAGTCGGCGGCGGCAACGTGTCGGGCAAGACCGAAGCGGCTCTGATCCGTCCCGCCGGAGCGAACGGCCCCGCTTTCCTGGTCACGCGCAACTTCAATGCCCTGCGCTCCTACAACGCGTCGACCTCCTACGGGCTTGCGATCGCGCTTTTGTCCGAGCTTGTTGCCGATGGCGAGCCGTTCAAGACACCCTGGCCGACGGACAACCCAGGTCTTTCGCGGGCACAGCGCCTTGAATTGCAGAAACTTCTCAACAGGAACGGCTTCAACGTCGGTGAGCCCGACGGCAAGGTCGGACCGTTGACGCGGGCAGGCATCCGCAAGGCCGAAGCCAAATACGGCCTGCCGGTGACCGGACGGCCCTCGTGGAACGTTTACAGCGCTCTTGGCGGAAAATAGCCGTCACGCAAACCGGATTTGCGTGGAAAACGCAGGGTTGAGCAGACATCTCCGGTGATTTGTTTCGTATTGCACCATTGTTTTGTTGCGCTGCGAAAACTTGCGCCGCACAATGCGGGTCTCATTCTGGAGAAGTGCGATGTCAGGCCGAATATTGACCGTTGCCCAGCAAAAGGGCGGATCCGGCAAAACAACCTTGGCGGCCCACCTTGCGGTGGCGCTGGCCAAACAGTCGGGCGAACCGGTGGCGATCCTTGATGTCGATCCGCAAGGCTCTCTCGGAACCTGGTTCGAAGCGCGGGAAGAAACTCTGGGAGAAGACGAGACCGGGCTTGAGTTTCGCACCGCGTCCGGCTGGGGCGCGCGGCGCGAAGCAAGGTCGCTGGCACGGTCGCACGGTTATGTCGTCGTCGATACGCCGCCAAAGACGGATTCCGATGCAAAGCCCGCGATCGATGCGGCGGATTTTGTCATTGTTCCGGTCCAGCCGACCCCTGTCGACCTGTGGGCGACGTCCCAGACCATCGATCTTGCCAAGCGCGAAAGCACGCCTGCTTTGCTCGTATTGAACCGTGTCCCACCGCGCGCCTCGCTCACGGGCGAAATGGCGGAAGCCATTGCCGAGTCCGGCTATGAGACGCTGAACGCACGTCTCGGCAACCGCACGGTTTTTGCCTCCGCCATGGGCAGGGGCGTTGCCGTGACCGAGGATGCGCCGTCGAGCAAGGCGGCGACCGAGGTTGCCTCGCAGATCGACGAGTTGCTCGGCCGGATCGGCTGAAGGCTGTTATCCCCTGTCCGACACTAAAATTGCCTTGTCCTTGTCACGTTCCGGTGCCTTGATAGAGAAAATTCTCGGTCCGGGAGGACAGGCATGTTTGTTTCATTCACCTTTTTCAGAGCCATCAGTTTCATAAAGTCGCGTTTGAAGAAGCCCTCTTTTGGAGTGCTTGCGGCACCATTGATCCTCGCCGGAACCGTTGCACTGGTTCCCTCGGCCAATGCCCAGGACCGGCGCATCGTGACGATCGATGACGCAGACTTCTTCGGCGGAGACTATCGAACCGTCAAGGACGTCGATCTCAACGGCTGCACCAGTGCATGCCTTCAGGACAACCAGTGCCGCGCCTTCACGTTCAACACCTCCGCAGGCTGGTGTTTTCTCAAGTCGGATTTCGGTGAACTCCAGAGTTTTCAGGGCGCCATTGCCGGGCGGGTTGTCGAGGTTCAGGCTCCAAGAGCCGATGAGAGTGCAGACCGCAAGGCCGAGCTGGCATTCGTGCCGCGCGCGCAATTGGAAAGCGCCGAAACGTATTCCCAGAGCCTTGCCAATTCCCGACGGACCAGTCGGGCGACGGTCGAACAATTGCGTGCCGAAGGGCTTGCCGCGCTCAGGAACCGCAACGCAGCGCTCGCCGAAGCCGATTTCGTGCAGCTCATTGTTCTGGAGCCGGGTGATTTCACAGCCTGGACCCAGCTCACCCAGGCTTTGCTGGCGCAGAACCCGGACAATTGGCAGGAACGGGAAACCAAGCAGAAAAACGCGGTTTCAGCGGCGATCAATGCCTATCTGCGCGCAATCACACCCCAGGAGCGCGCGTTCGCGCTGGATCTCCTTGGCAGCACACTTGTGCGCAGGAGCGAATTCAAGCCGGCGATCAAGTCCTTGAGGGCGTCGCTGGCGCTTGGCGAGAATCCCAGCCTGCGCCGCCGTTACGATGAACTGGTGGCGCAACACGGGTTCCGGATTGTCGATCACCAGGTCGATTCCGACAGTACGGCGCCTCGGGTCTGCCTTGTTTTCTCGCAGAAACTGCCGCTCGGCGAAGACCTGACCCCCTATGTCACTGTTCGCGGCCCGACCACGGCCTCGATTGAAGCCGAGGGAACGCAGATCTGCGCAGACGGGCTTGAACACGGTGCCCGCTATCAGGTGACCGCACGCAGCGGGCTGCCGGCCGCCGACGGCGAAAAGCTGGAAAAAACCTCCGAGCTGTCGATCTACGTCAAGGACCGGTCACCGTCGGTTCACTTCCTGAGCCGGTCCTACGTCCTGCCCTCGGGCGGCAATCCGACAATTCCGATCGTATCGGTGAATACGAGCGAGGTCGAAACCACGATCTATCGCGTTGGCAACCGGTCCGTCGCGGATGTGCTTCGCGACAACCGCTTTTTGCGCCAGCTCGACCCGTGGCAGGCGGACCGCATAGAAGATGAACTGGGTGAAAAAGTCTGGTCAGGCATCCTCGAGACCGAGAACCCGCTCAATCTGGATGTAACGACGGCGTTCCCGGTCGCCGACACGGGCATTGATCTCAAACCTGGCATCTACGCTCTGACGGCCCGGTCGAAACTCGACGTCAAGAACCGTTGGGGAACATTCGCGACCCAGTGGTTTCTCGTGTCCGATCTCGGATTGACGGCGCTGAGCGGCGACAACGGTATTGCCGCGAATATCCGCTCGCTCGCCTCCGCCGAGGCAATCGAGGGGGTCAAGGTCCGATTGCTGGCGGTGAACAACGACATTCTTGGAGAAGCCACCACCAATCAGGACGGGTTTGCCGAATTTGCCGCCGGGCTGACACGCGGCCGGGGCGGATCTGCGCCAGGCGTGCTGATCGCCGAGACCGCTGAAGGCGATTATTCGTTCCTTGACCTGCGCAAACCGGCATTTGATCTCTCCGACAGGGGTGTCGAAGGCCGCCCGGCCCCGGGGCCGCTGGATGTGTTTGCCTGGACCGACCGCGGCATCTACAAGGCGGGCGAAACGGTCCATGCTCAGGCGCTTTTGCGCAACTCCAAGGCTGTCGCCCAGGAGAACTTTCCGCTGACCTTCGTGTTCAATCGTCCAGATGGAGTGGAGCATGCCCGCTTCACGGTCAGGGACGCAGGTCTTGGCGGACATCTCAAGGATCTTGATCTCGGTTCATCGGCGCAGCAGGGCATTTGGTCCTGGCAGGTGTTTGCCGATCCGAAGGGCCGAGCGCTGGCCCAGGAAACCTTCCTGGTGGAGGACTACCAGCCCGAGCGCGTTGATTTTGAGCTGAACACGCAGGCGACTGCCTTCAGCAGGGCCGCGCCGACAGCCGTCTCGCTGGAGGCGAAGTTCCTCTACGGATCGCCGGCCAGCGGCCAGACGCTCGAGGGCGATGTGATTGTCCGTCCCGCACGGACGATGAAAGATCATCCGGGATACATTTTCGGCCTGGAAAGCGAGGAAACCTACTCGCGGCGCGGCGAGATTCCATCGGGTCTCAAAACCGATGCTGAGGGCAGATTGACCTTCGATGTTGCGCTTCCGGCCTTGCCCGAGACCACCGCTCTTTACGACGCTACGCTTGTTGCGCGGCTGGTCGAGGCGGGCGGCCGGTTTGTCGAGCGCGATCTGGAGCTGCCTGTCGCCCTTGACGGGCCGCGCATCGGCATCCGGCCCGGGTTTGACGGCGGCGTCGATGAGGGTGGACCGGCGGCCTTTTCGATCATTGCGGTCGGTGAGGATGGCAACGCGATTGATGCGGCTGGCCTGACCTGGACGCTTTCCAAGGTCAACCGCAGATACCAGTGGTACCGTCTCGACGGGCGCTGGTCCTTTGAACCGATTACGACGTCGCAGCGTGTTGCCAGCGGTGAACTCGAGATATTGGCAGCAAACCCCGCCAGTCTTTCGCTGCCCGTCGAGTGGGGCGAATACCGGCTCGATATCAAGGGCAGCGGCGCACTCCAGACGGCGACAAGTGTGTCCTTCAACGCCGGCTGGTATTCGGCGGAGGCGTCCAGCGACACACCGGACTATCTCGACGCCGGTCTGGACAAGGCCAGCTACCGGCCGGGCGAGGTCGCAAAACTCCGGCTGAAACCGCAGATGGCCGGTATCGCCGTTGTCAATGTTGTCGCGGGCGGCCTGCTTGCAAGTCAGACCGTCGAAGTGTCCGCCGGGGAAACGGAGATCGAGATCCCTGTCAGTGACGATTGGGGAGCGGGGGCCTATGTGACAGCCAGTCTCTACAGACCGATGGACATTGATCAAAAGCGCATGCCGTCCCGGTCCGTCGGTCTGTCCTGGCTGCAGGTTGATCCCGGTAACCGGGCTCTTGACGTGACCGTTTCCGCGCCGGATCGGATCCTTCCGGAAACAACGCTTGACGTACCGGTCAGGCTGGCCAGTCTCGAAGCCGGAACCACTGCCTACCTGACGGTGGCTGCAGTCGATGTCGGTATTTTGAACCTGACGGACTACCAGACGCCGAATCCGGATGAATGGTATTTCGGCCAGCGCCGCCTCGGCACGGACATCCGGGACCTTTATGGACAGCTTATCGACAGGATGGCCGGCACGTCGGGCCAGGTGCGCTCCGGTGGCGACGCCATGTCGCTCCGACTTGATTCGCCCCCACCCGACGAGGAGCCCGTGGCGCTGTTCTCCGGCCTGGTGACTGTTGGTCCTGACGGAGAGGCTACGGTCTCGTTCGATGTTCCTGCATTCAACGGCGCCCTGAAACTGATGGTGGTGGCCTGGACAGCCGACGGGGTTGGACATGCGGAGCAGGAAGTCGAGGTCCGTTCTCCGGTTGTCATGACCGCAAGCGCGCCGTCTTTCCTCGCGCCGGGTGACATGTCCCGAATCGCGATTGAAATCGACAATGTGGACGGAGCCGCGGGAACCTATGAACTGGAAGTTTCGGCGGGTGACGGCCTCACGGTCGACAATGCGCCGAAACAGGTTCGCAGTCTGGAGATCGAAAACGGCAAAAAGGCGCTTGTGCTCCTGCCGGTCAGCGCCGGAGCGTCAACCGCAAAAAGCGAGCTCGTGGCGGCGCTTACCGGTCCAGAAGGGGCGGGTTTCGTCAAAAGGATCAGCCTTGACATCAGGGACACTCAGCCGGAAACCGTTCGCCGGTCGTCGTTTCAACTGGCGGCAGGCGGCAGGCTCACCCTCAGCGCAGACAGTTTCGACGGTCTGAAGGCATCGACCGTGAATGTGACGTTGACGGCCGGCGGTGCGGCCAATATCGACCTTGCCGGTCTTCTGGCTGCACTCGACCGGTACCCTTATGGATGCACCGAACAGACCACCAGCCGCGCCTTGCCCTTGCTCTATTTGAGCGAGGTCGCCGAAACGGCCGGTCTGGGCGGTGACGACGCCATCCGCGAACGTGTTGTCAAGGCGATCGCGGCGGTGCTCGCCAATCAGTCCTCCTCAGGTGATTTCGGTCTGTGGAGCAGCTATGGAGGCGGGGACACGTGGCTGTCCGCCTATGTGACCGACTTTCTGACACGCGCGCGCGAAAAGGGATACAGCGTACCCGATCTTGCCTTCACAACCGCCCTGGACAATCTTGAAAACCGGCTGTCCTATGCCTCCGATTTTGAAAATGGCGGCGAGGATATCGCATATGCGCTCTACGTCCTTGCACGAAACGGCCGGGCGTCCATGGGCGACCTGCGCTATTATATGGACGCGAAACTGCAGAATTTCGCCACCCCGCTCGCCAAGGCGCAGGTTGCCGCCGGGCTGTCGCTTTACGGCGAAAGGGACCGGGCTGCGGTCGGCTTTTCCGCCGCGCTGGCAGAGCTGCCGCGCGATACGTCCAACGTCTTCAGGGATGATTACGGTTCGCGCCTGCGCGACAGCGCCGCCGTCACCGACTATGTGGTCACGGCTTCGGCCGCAACCCGGCTGCGGGACGAGGCCGTGGATCAGCTGAAAACAGCACAGGTCCAGACGCCGAACCGGTCGACCCAGGACATGGCCTGGATGCTCCTTGCAGCGAGCGCCCTCAATGAGGCAGCTGAAGAAGCGCGCCTTTCGGTTGGCGGCGCGCAAACGCCGGGACGCCTTGCCTGGGCGCTTGAGGGACCGGAGCTGGCCGGCGCACCCGTCGAAGTCGTCAACAACGGTACGACAGCAACGGATCTGCTTGTCTCTGTTGCCGGGCAGCCCATGGTTCCCGAACCGGCAGGCGGACGGGACTACTCGATCGAACGCATGGTTTACGATCTCGACGGAAATCCGGTCGATCCAACCGCAGTTCCGGTCAATACCCGGCTTGCCGTCGTCCTGACCGTGCGCGCGCTTACGGGTCAGCCCGGGCGGCTGATGGTGGTCGACCGCTTGCCTGCGGGGCTTGTCATCGACAATCCGCGCCTGGTGCGCTCGGGGGATATCGGCGGACTGTCGTTCCTCTCGACGGTCGAGTCGCCCGAACATGCCGCATTCTACGAAGATCGCTTCGAAGTCGCCGTGGACCAGAACCGCCAAAGTGGCGAGGAATTGACCTTTGCCTACCTTGCGCGCGCTGCCATCCCGGGCACGTTCGCGCATCCTCCTGCATCGGTCGAAGACATGTACCTGCCCGACCGAAGGGCAATCACCGCGACCTCGCGCTTCACCGTGTTGGGACCGATGCGGTAATCCGGCCATGCAGGAGAGGTTTCGGCAAGGTTGCGTGAAGTACCGGCGGTCGCTCGCGGTCGCGGGTCTTTGCTGCACCGTGGCTGCCGGGCTGGCTGCGTGGAAGGTGCACAACGACTACACGGCGCTGTCCCAGCCGCCTGCCGTTGCGGACTTGCCGCTCTCCGTTGTGGTGCTTGACCGCGATGACCGTCTCCTCAGGGCCTTTGTCAGCGATGACGACAAATGGCGTCTGCCGGTGGATCTGAGCGACATAGACCCGCTTTACTTCGATATGCTGCTTGCGTTCGAGGACAAGCGCTTTTTCGACCATGGCGGCGTCGATGTCCGGGCGCTGCTGCGTTCCGCGGCTTACAGCCTACGGAATGGACGCATCATATCGGGCGGATCGACATTGACGATGCAGGTTGCCCGCTTGCTGGAAGAAAGGCCGACGAAGAGCGTTCAGCGGAAGTACGAGCAGATCCTGCGCGCGATCCAGCTGGAAGAGACCTTCACAAAGCAGGACATTCTGCGCCTCTACGCGTTGCGGGCGCCCTTTGGCGGTAATCTTGAAGGCGTGCGGGCGGCGAGCCTGACCTGG
>JBCDEN010000155.1:0-7675 GCA_039179715.1 Pseudomonadota bacterium | reverse complement strand
CGTCTTCCGGTCCGGCATCGTCTGAAGGGTCGGTGTCGGTCTTGGCGTCCGCAGCCCATTCCGCCTCGTCCCGGGCGGCATCGTCGTCGCCAGGTTCTGCAGCCGATCCGGCATCCGCACTCTCGAACTCGGCGGCATCTTCATCATCGGCCGAGACGAACCATCGGTTGCCGCACTTGGCGCATTTGACGCTGCGCCCCTGCTGGCCTACAGCTTCCGCCTTTATTTCGTAGGACGTACTGCAATCCGGACATGTGATCTTCATCTGTGAAGACCTTTCGTCATGGCGTGCTCAAGTGCTGTTCTCGTGTGAGCGATCAGGCGAATTCCAGCACGAAATGTTGGACAAATGCCAGCAAATCCGGTGATGGGCTTTCAGGATTCTAATGGACCTTTATATGATTAATGCACCGTTAACGGCATGGCTATAGCGTCGGTCCATCAACAGGAGACATATTTGTGATCCGCTTTGAGAATGTCGGATTGAGATACGGCATGGGGCCGGAAATCCTGCGCGATCTGACTTTTCAGGTCGAGCCGCAGTCGTTTCAGTTCCTGACCGGACCTTCCGGAGCAGGGAAGACCAGCCTGATCCGGCTTCTTTTCATGTCGCTCCGGCCGACACGCGGCCTGATCACGGTCTTCAATCGCGATCTGAGCGTCATCGACAAGCAGGAATTGCCGAAGCTGCGTCGCAAGATCGGCGTCGTTTTTCAGGATTTCCGGCTGCTGGACCATTTGACGACCTACGAGAATGTCGCCTTGCCGCTGCGAGTCGTCGGCAAGCAGGAGTCCGATTATCGGGCCGATGTGATCGATCTTCTGAAATGGGTTGGGCTCGGAGACAGAATGCATGTGCTTCCGCCTGTCCTGTCCGGCGGTGAAAAACAGCGCGCGGCAATTGCCAGGGCGCTGATAACGCGGCCTGAAGTTTTGCTCGCCGACGAGCCCACCGGGAACGTGGATCCACCCCTTGCGCGCCGTCTGTTGCGTCTTTTCATAGAATTGAACAAACTCGGCACTTCCGTCGTTATCGCGACGCACGATATTGCGTTGCTGGAACAGGTAGATGCACGGCGGATGGTGCTCGCGGACGGACGCCTTTCGATTTTCGACTAGCAATGCCCCTTCGAAGCAAGGGGTTCGGCGGAAGACAGACAATCAGGCAACAGAATGGCCCAACCAGACACAGAAGATGACAAGCAGGCGTCTGTCGTCGAAGTCAAACCGCCGAAACGGCCGGGTCGCGCCAAGCGGTCGAAGAAAAAACCGAAGTCGAAATCCGTGAAACGGGAACAGGGCGACGATGCCAAGCTGCGGCCTTCGGCGGCGATCGTGCCGCCGCAATCTGTGGCAGGACGTGCGCTGACCCTCGTGGTCGCCATCATGAGTTTCCTGGCCTGCCTGACCGTTGGCGCCGTCTCCGTCGTCTGGGATGCCGCCGATGCCTGGCAGAACGATCTCGTTCGGGAAATCACGATCCAGATCCGGCCGACGGAAGGCGTCGACATGCTGCGCGAAATCGACAAGGCCGTCGCGCTGGTTCAGGAGTTTCCCGGCATCTCTTCCGTGCGTGCGCTTTCCGACGCGGAAACCAAATCCCTGCTGGAGCCGTGGCTGGGCGAGGGTCTTGAGCTTGACGGCCTGCCGGTCCCGCGACTGATCCAGATCTCGATCGGCAATCCCGACCTCGTGGATCTGCAACAACTGCGCACATCGGTGTCCCAGCAGGTCACGGGCGCGAGCGTCGATGATCATTCGATCTGGACATCACGTCTTTCGGCAATGGCGGGAGCCGTTGTTGCCGGCGGGGTCGCCATCATGATCCTGGTCCTCGGATCCATGGTGCTCAGCGTGGTGTTCGCAACCCAGTCGGCGATGGCCGGCAACAAGGATGTGGTTTCCGTCCTTCATTTTGTCGGCGCTGAAGACGGGTTCATCGCGAGAGAGTTTCAGCGGCATTTCCTGTTGCTCGGTCTCAAGGGCGGAGTGTCGGGTGGCGTCGCCGCGATCCTGTGTTTCGTGATTGTGGATCTGCTCACGCGCCAGTCTTCGGGGCAGGCGGGGTCCGACCAGCTGTCGGCGCTGCTGGGTTCGGTTTCCGTCAGCCTGCCGGGTTATCTGGGTGTTCTGGCGGTTGTCTTTCTTGTTGCGATCCTGACGGCCCTGACATCCGGGCTTGCGGTCAAGGCGCATCTGGCGAAAGTGGATTGATTTTAATGATCAATGCCGCGAAATTGGCTCAATCGAAGATCACACTTGCCCGATGATGCGTGCAGACACGGCATTTGATTCGGCCACGGGGAATGGCCTGGAAGCCGGTGCGGCCCAAGAATGCGGCGCCGGTCAGGGAGCCGTATCTGCGGAAAGGTCCCGATCCACGACGGGCGGCGGCCGGAAAAAACGGTTCGGGCTTCGCATTGCCTTCGTCGCGGTGCTGCTTGCACTCGCCGGCGGGACCCTCGGCCAGTTTCTCTATTTCGCACATCAGATATCGACCGCGACGGTGCCCAACGCGGCCAACGCGGATGCGATCGTCGTGCTGACCGGCGGTCAGGCGCGTGTGAGCGAAGCGTTGCGTCTGCTTGAAGAAGGCCATGCGGACCGGCTGTTGATTTCGGGTGTTCATCCGGGCACGACGCGTGAACAGCTGGCAGCGGTGACATCCTCAAACATGCCACTTGAAAAGGCCAGCGTCGACCTGGACAGGGTTGCGCTCAACACGGCGGGAAATGCCACGGAAACCGCAGTGTGGGTGCAGAAGAACGGCTTCAATTCGCTTCTGGTGGTTACCAGCGCCTACCACATCCCCAGAGCGAAGGCGGAATTGTCCGATGTGCTGCCGGATGTCGACCTGATTGCCTACCCGGTCTTCGCCAAGGACCTTGAACTGGACACCTGGTACCGGAAGCCTGCCACGATCCGGCTTCTCATGCGCGAATATGTGAAGTATATCCTCGCCAGACTCCGCAATACCGTAAGGGCCGTGAGCTGATATCCATCGGATCCTGGTTCTACGGCGACCTTGCTCTGTTCTGGTTTTCTGGTGCCATGCTTCTTCTGCGATCTACCCTTTTTCAGGTGCTGTTTTACACGGTAACCTTCGTTGAAATGATCCGGTTCTCGCCGGTGATGCTTTTGCCGCGCAAATGGGGCTGGCCCATCGTGCCGTTCTGGTCGCGCAGCCTCATCTGGCTGATGCGTGTGGTTGCGGGCCTCAAGGTGGAGATCAGGGGCAGGGAAAACCTGCCGGACGGCGGGTACATCGCAGCGATGAAACACCAGTCAGCCTGGGAGACGGTCGCACTCATTCCGCTTTTTTCAAGCCCGACATTCATCCTGAAGCGGGAATTGCGCTGGATACCGATTTTCGGATGGTACACGGCGAAATACCGGCAGATTCCGATCAACCGGGGCAAACGTTCAGAAGCGCTGGCGGCGATGATGGAAGCCGCCAAGGAAGCGATTGACGAGGAACGCCAGATCATGATTTTCCCGGAAGGAACACGCCGCCCTGCCGGCGCGGAGCCGAAATACAAGTACGGGATCACCCATCTCTACCGGGACCTGAAGTGCCCGGTTGTCCCGATAGCGCACAATGCCGGGCTCTACTGGCCACGCTCCTCGTGGAAGGTCTATCCGGGAACGGTGATTGTCGACATCCTGCCACCGATCGAGCCGGGGCTTTCGAATGATGTCTTTTACGAGCAGCTTGTCGACACGATTGAAACGGCCAGCAACAAACTGATCGAGGAAGCCCGCGGCGCACAGAACCCGTCACCTGTGCTCAGGAACCTTGAAACGGTCAAACAGGCCGCAAGCGCCCAGGCCATGTCTTCACAGTGACTTCAGGCGTTCGGCAAGCCAGGCGAGATTGCTGTCGGCGATGCCCATTTCCTCCAGACGGGAGGCGGTATTGATCACGTATTCCGGATTTTCTCCCGACTTTCCAACCGCCCCGTCGACGATTTTCAGCTGTTCCTCGAGCGGCAGCGCACCCGCATATTGCGGGTGGCCGTGGTCGACCATGTAGACAAGCGCATGCACCTTCTCGCCGCCACCGAGCTCGATGTTGTGCCAGTGTTCCTTGTAGACCATGGTTGTCTGCTCGCGCGCGCGCAGATAGTCCAGGGTATCGGGCCAGATATCCTCGGCCACCTGGTAGGCCATGCCGCGGCAGGCACCGCCATTGTCAAGGCCGAAGACCAGTCCGGGACGTTCCTGAGTACCACGGTGAACCCAGGAATAGACACAAAGCGCCCGGTGAGCGCCTCTCAGAAGGGCCGGTTCGGATCGAATATGGTTGAATCCCGGGTTCCACATCAAGGACCCGTAGCCAAATACCCAAAAATTGCTCATATCGTCCTGTCTATCATTATGCCGCTGGCGGAGATAGCAATACCGGAACTATGATTCAATCAGATGCGCATGCAGGTCCGATCAAGGGTGCCTGAACCGGGAGTGATGAAAACAGTGACAGAAGACGAGACAAAGCCGGCCAAGCCGTCAAGACGCCGGTACATTCTGCTCATCTGCGCCATTGTGCTGGTCATCGCCGGCTGGTCCGGCGCCTGGCTTTTCGGCCGGTCTGTGCTGGCCGACCAGCTCGATACACAATTGCAGGCATTGAAAACCAACGGGCTTGATCTCTCCTGCTCGGATCTCGCCATTGCGGGCTACCCCTTCCGGTACGAAGTCTATTGCCGGGATCTTGCGTCCAATGACCGGTACGGAACCAAGGGAACGCTGGGCGGGCTCAATGCCGTTGCGCTGATCTATAACCCATGGCACATCATTTTCGAGGCCAAGGCGCCGGCATCCATCGCCGAACCGCTCAGCGGTCTTCTTGGCGAAGTGCGCTGGGACACGGCACGTGCGAGCGTCAAGTTCTCCAGTAGCTCGCTTGGCGCATTCGATGCCGTTCTTCAAAAGCCCGAGGCCGCTTTTGAAAACCCGGTATCGCGGGGATTGTTTGCGGCCGAAAAGGCGGAACTTCATCTGCGCAATGCTCCCGAAACAGCCAACGCGGTGGATGGTTTTGTTTCCGTCGATGCGTTGCAGCTGAAGTCTTTGCCGGAATTTAGTGCCCTGATCGACATGCGAAGCCACGTCCAGGTGACGGGAGGGGCCGCCCTTCTGGGCGGTGCCAATCTTGCTGGACTGGTCCGGCAGCAGAACGGCCGCCTTCCGGTCAAGCTGGTGCTGTTCGAAACCGTTCTCGGAGACAGCCGGGTCGCTGCGGCCGGTGATCTCCTGATCAACGGGGATGGCACGGTCTCGGGCAACGTCAATCTGACAATCGGTAATGCTGACGGATTGCTTGAACTGATCAAGCCTCTGTTTCCGCCCCAGGACAACAGCTTTTCGATTGTCAGCAGCGTTGTCCAAAGTCTGAAGGGCGCGGAAAGCGAGGTCGACGGTATCCCGTCGATCACGCTTCCCGTCATGATCGATCAGGGTTTGATTCGCATAGGTTTCCTGACACTTGGCCGGATCCCGCCGCTGTTTTCGGCAGGAACATGACCTGCCCCGGAAGACAGCGCGCCGGTCAGTCGCCGGCAATCCGGTCGATCGGGATCACGTAGCTCTTGCGATGGTCGGGTTCGGCGATTTTCTCGTAAAGCGCCACAGCCGGCGCATTCTTGCCCGGTACGATCCAGCGCAGATGAAGCCAGCCGCGCTTCTTGCCCTCGCTCACGAGGGCCTCGATAATCTTCCGGCCGGTGCCTTCGTTGCGGTGATCGGGATGGACGTAGATTTCGTCAAGCTGGCCTATACGCAGTCCCGTGATCAGCTCAGGCAGATCGAAATAGACGCCGAACCCGATCAGTTCCTCGCCCAAAAAAGCGCCGAGAACTTCAGCGTTCTTGTCCGACAGAATCCGCTCTGCGTAATAGTCGTCGGGACGCCGCGGCGCTCCGCGCCTGAGGGCCTGTGCGTTTTCCGCAATAAGCGGCGCAAGCTTGTGAGCATCATCCTGCCCAAGCGTTCTAATTTCCGCAGTCGTCATGAATTCCCCGGATATCACAGGTCAAAAGTTCTGCCCAACATGTCCCGAAACGGGAGGCAGGATCAAGGACCAGATTAAAATTCTTCTCTCAAGAAAGACCCTCTTCCGGCTCTCCGGCGATGATCCGGCGGGCTTGTCCGGGTTTCATTTCTTCTCCCTTCGGTGAATTTCGCCGCGCGGCACAATCTTCTAGGCTGCGCCAAAATGGTTCCCTATTCACAGGATGTTCCGATGACCGCAACGATCAGGCCCCGGCGATCCGCCCTCTACATGCCCGGTTCCAATGCCCGCGCGCTTGAAAAAGCGAAAACCCTTGACGTCGATTGCCTGCTTCTGGATCTGGAGGATGCGGTCGCGCCCGATGCCAAGGATGTTGCACGCAGGCAGATCAGCGATGCCATTGCCGCAGGCGGCTATGGTGACCGGGAAGTCATCATCCGAATCAATTCCCTTGAAACACCCTGGGGCGAAACCGACCTTCAGGCGGCCATCCAGGCAGCCCCGGACGCAATTCTGGTGCCCAAGGTGAACTCGGCGGCCGATCTGCAGCGGGTTGCGCACATGCTGTCGCTGCACAACGCACCTGCCAAGCTGACGCTCTGGGCGATGATGGAAACGCCCGAAGCCATGCTGAACGCGGGTGCCATCGGTGCCTGCGGCAGGGACCCGGAAGTCAGGCTTGAGTGCTTCGTCATGGGAACGAATGATCTTGCCAAGGAAACGCGTGCCCAGCTCACACCCGGACGGGCCGCCATGATGCCGTGGCTGATGACCTGCGTTGCCGCAGCGCGTGCGGGCGGTATCGACATTCTGGACGGCGTCTACAATGCCTTTCAGGACGAAGAAGGATTTGCGGCAGAGTGCGCGCAGGGCGCGGAAATGGGCATGGACGGCAAGACCCTGATCCACCCGAAGCAGCTTGCACCCTGCCACGCCGCTTTCAGCCCGACGGACGCGGAAATCGACTGGGCGCGCAGGATCAATGACGTGTTCAAGCTGCCTGAAAATGCCGACAAGGGTGCAATCCAGGTAGACGGAAAGATGGTCGAAAGGCTACATGCGGAGATGGGCAAGAGGGTTATCGCGATCGCCGATGCCATTGCCGCGCGCGGCTGACGGGACGGACGGATGAAACTTTACAGGCTGATCACGGGCACGGATGACAGCGCATTCTGCCATCGGGTGACCCAGGCGCTGAACAACGGCTGGGAGCTTCACGGGTCGCCGTCGATCTCCTTCGATACGGCAAAGGGAACCGCCATCTGCGGGCAGGCCGTTGTCAAGGAAGCGGAAGGCAACTATTCCCCAGACATGAAACTCGGCGAGCAATAGTCGGCCGCAACCGGCTCCAGGTCATCAACGGCGAGGACCCGGAGCCGCTGAGGCCTGAAAAAAGGCAATCCGCCTCAAACCTTTTCGGCCTCATTTATGCTCTAGTGTTTCAGCCGGGTCTGCAGAAGCTCCGTCATCCTGGCCGCATCAAAGGGTTCCTTGAGGAAGTCGAACAGGGGTTCCAGCTTCCCGGCGCCTTCCAGATAGTCTTCATATCTCATCCGGTGGCACACCTCGGAATTTTCCTCCGCATAGGTTGCCGTCAGCTCCTCGAAGTTGTCCCATTTTCTGCGGACATCTGCGGGCTGCATGTTTTTCCAGAAGGACGATTTG
>JBCDEN010000110.1:0-8690 GCA_039179715.1 Pseudomonadota bacterium | reverse complement strand
CGAGCGCAGCGACGGCCTTGCCATCATTTCGGCCGTCATTGCCCTGGCGCATAATCTCGGACTGGAAGTCACGGCCGAAGGTGTGGAGCGCAGCTTCCAGGTTGATGCGCTGAAGACGCTCGGTTGCGACACCCTGCAAGGCTATTTCTTCGGAAAACCGAGTGCAAACCCGATGCACATCATTCAGGCCGCGTCCGAGGGATGGGACGAACAGCCAGAAGTGCCGGCCTCGGGCGGCGAAGAGGAAACCGCGCAGCCTGCATCCGCTGCGGCTTCCGCGAATTAGGGTACGGACTCATAAATGAGGCCGAAAGGGTTTGAGGCGGCTTGCGTCTCGTCAAGGCGCGTCGCGCAGAACGATGCGGTGTATCGAGCAAGCGGCGAAACGCTGCCGATGGGCTGCTTTCCATCACCCGAAGTGCCGGTCAAATGGTGCACACGTATCGCCCGATGCTCTAACGACCTACTCGGCGGCCTGGCCCGCGTGACACCGCGCCAGTTGTGCGCGCAGCGCCGCAGGTTTGACGGGCTTGTTGAAGAACGCAATGTCCTTTTCGCCGGCCTCTGATCGCACCGGCCGGCTGCGATCGGCGGTAATCAGGATCGCCGGAATGTGACGTCCGAACTTCCACCGCAATTTCACGATGGCTTCGATGCCTGTTCCATTGTCCAGATGGTAGTCGGCGAGTATGACGTCCGGCGTCAGGCCGGCCTTGTTGAGCTGGGCGGCCGCTTCATGCTCGTTGCCCGCGGTAACGACAAGGCAATCCCAGCTGGACAGCAGGTGACGCATGCCGCTCAGGATGTCGGGCTCGTTGTCGATGGCAACCACGCACAATCCATCCAGGTTGCCGATCGCGGCCGGCGCCTGTTTTGCCGGCAGCGTATCGGGGACGGCGGCGGCGCGCGGCAATTCCACCGAAAAACACGATCCCTTCTCCAGTGACGATCTGAGCGCAACCGGGTGGTCCAGTACGTGACTGATGCGCTCGACGATGGAGAGCCCCAGGCCGAGCCCCTTGGCGACGCGCATGCCGTCGTCGAGCCTGTGGAACTCCTGGAAGATTGCTTTCTGCTTGCTTTCGGGGATTCCCATTCCGGTGTCATGGATTTCGACAAGTACGCGATTGCCGCGCCTACGGCACCCGACCAGCACCCGGCCGTCCTGCGTGTATTTCAGTGCGTTTGAAACGAGGTTCTGAAGCAACCTGCGCAACAGCCTGCGGTCTGTGCGCACGGACACCGTTGTTGGCACGATGTGCAGTTCGAGACCCTTTTCCTGCGCAACGGGCAGGAAATCCAGCGCAAGCCCGCGCAGGATCTCGTCCAGACGGAAAACCGTCGGTTCCGGTTTCAGTGCGCCGGTGTCGAGCCGCGAAATGTCCAGAACGGCTCCCAGAATGTCTTCAACCGATTCCAGCGCAGATTCAACGTTGCGCACAAGTTCGCCGTCTTCTCCCGCCTTCAGCTTCTCCACCAGGACGGACGCGTAAAGGCGCGCCGCGTTGAGCGGCTGCAAAATGTCATGCCCTGCAGCGGCGAGAAATCTTGTCTTGCCGATATTGGCTTCCTCAGCGGCATGGGTCGCCTCCTGCAGGCGCTCGTTCACATGGGTGAGTTCTTCCGTTCTTTCCCTGACGCGCCGCTCAAGCGTTTCGTTGGCGCGCGCCAGGGCTTCTTCGGCCATCACGCGTTCGGTGATGTCGGTATAGGTCGTGACGATGCCGCCGTCCGGCATGGGGCTGATCCGGACTTCAAACACGGCCCCGCTCGACTCAAGACGCTCCTGAAAGGTTTCCTGGACGACCACAAGTCTTTCAATACGATCCGCAACGATGCTCTCGACCGGCCCCGGACCGTATTCACCCCTTTGCGTATTGTAGCGCAGGATGGCATCGAGCGTGGTTCCGACCTGTCCGTACTCGGCCGGAAGCCCGAGCAGATCCCGGAACTGGCGGTTCCAGCAGATCAGGCGCAGGTCGCGATCGAAAACGCCGATGCCCTGCCGAACCTGGTTCAGCGCGGTCTGCAGCAGGTCCCTGTTGTACTGGATGGCGATGGAGGCATCGTCGAGCAGCTTGACGGCGCCCTTGGTGGAGGGATCGTGCCGTTTGAGCATCAGCGTCAGAACGAGGCGCGAGGAGGCCGCTCCGATGGCGCTTGCCAGTAGCTGTTCGGAAAACCGCAGCAGATTGGCATCGGCAAGCGTGTTCGGATCCAGCGGTATCCCCCTTTCGTCGGCAAAGCGTTGAAACGACCGCTCCGTGCGTTCCTCACCGAGATAGCGTGCGACGGTTGATTGAAGGTCGGCCGCGGTCACGGACGTGCGCCAGTAGCGCAGGCTGGGGGACGGGGTCAGTTCTGCCGGCACGAAGACATTGGCCTGAAGGGTTTCGGCCGGAAGCGGTTTTCTGAAAAAGGACACGCCGACGAACAGCAGAATGTTGACGCAAAGGCTCCAGAGCGTTCCGTGGATGAACGGGTCCAGTTGCAGGCCGAAAAGCGATTGCGGGTTGAGACCACTCAGCCCGAATGGCCCGGTCTCCAGGAAATCGGTCGACAGCAGGCCGGATTGCGCGAATGTCGGCAGCAGCAGCGTGTAACCCCACAGGAGAAAGCCGCTGCTGAGACCGGCAAGCGCGCCGAGCGAGGTCGCGCGCCGCCAGTAGAGGGCGCCGATGAAGGCAGGTGCGAATTGCGCGATTGCCGCAAATGACAGCAGACCGATGGAGACCAGCGCAGCCGTGTCCCCGGCCGCCTTGTAATAGGCATAGGCAAGCAGAAGGATCCCGAAAATCGCCAGTCGACGGATCGTCAGCAGCTGGCGGCTCATGTCGCGCCCGCCGGATTTCATCAGATCGGCTTCGCCCTGCCGGCGCAGCAGGAGCGGCACGACAATGTCGTTGGAGATCATGATGGCGAGCGCGACGGTTGCCACGATGACCATCGCGGTGGCCGCGGACAAACCGCCGATAAAGGCGAAGAGGGCGAGCCACTCCTGTCCCGCGTCGATCGGCAGCGCCAGAACGTAAGTGTCGGGATTGACGTCCTGACCGAAACGAAGCATGCCCGCGGCAGCAATCGGAATAACGAAGAGATTGATCAGAACCAAGTAGACCGGAAACATCCACGTGGCGCATTTAAGCTCTGAATCCGAGTTGTTTTCCGTGACCGTCACATGGAACTGGCGCGGCAGCATGAGGACGGCAAAACCGGACAGGATCGACAGGATCAGCCAGTTGCCGACATTGATCGGCTGTTCGAACACGTCGGCGACTTCCGGGGCTTCGGAAATGGCGCGCACAAGGTCGAAGGGACCGTCGAACAGCCAGTATGTCACCCAGAAGCCGACGGCGAGGAACGCAAGCAGCTTGACAATCGCTTCGGTCGCGATGGCCAGCATCAGGCCTTCCTGGTGTTCTGTTGCGTCGATATGCCGGGTGCCGAACGCCCAGCTGAAGATCGCCATGCCGAGCGCGATCAGCAACGTGATGTCGTTGAAGAACGGCGCAAAGCTGAACCCCGGAGTGATGAGCGGCCCGACCATGGTCGTGACAGAGAATGAAACGGCTTTGAGCTGCAGCGCGATATAGGGAATGACGCCGATCACCGCGATCAGGGTTGCCAGCGCGGCGACGGACTGGCTCTTGCCGTAGCGCGCGCCGATGAAGTCGGCGATCGAGGTGATGCTCTCCGTTTTCGAGATCTGAATGATCCTGCGCAGCAACGGGTATCCGAGCGCGAACACCAGCAGTGGTCCGATATAAATCGTGAGAAATTCCGCGCCGTTACGTGTCGCGTTGCCAACGGAGCCGAAGAAGGTCCAGGACGTGCAATAGACGGAAAGAGACAGTGCATAGATGAACGGCCGACCGCCCGCCCTGGACGGCGAGTTGCGCGTCATCCTGTCGCCGAAACTCGCGATGGCAAAGAGCAGCAGGATATAGGCCGTTGCGACCAGTATCACGATCCAACCGTGCAGCATGGTGCTGTTACCGTCCTCCCGAGCGGTTTGCAGACACGAGTTCTGCCACTTTCACCAATCCGACCACAGTGCCGGACGCATGTCCATTCGCCTTGCGAACTAGAGTCTTTCGATTTTGGACCGGTTTGCAACGGGTTGAAACCAATCAACTTTGGTGAAGTCTTGTTCACATCGTTTCATGCGAAAACCATCCGCAATCGCGTTATGGTGCGCCGGAGCTGAAGTGAGAGGAATTGACGGTGTCCGACTTGATGCAGCGCCTGAGCACGGGTGCGCGAAACACGCCCGAAAGCGGGATCATTGAAATTTTCAATGCCGCGGCAGGCCATGAGGCGCTGATTCCACTCTGGGCGGGGGAGGGGGACTTGCCCACGCCCGATTTCATCAATCGGGCCGTCAAGGCGTCGCTGGACAGGGGCGAGACCTTCTACACCTACCAGCGCGGTATTCCCGAACTGCGCGAGGCGCTTGCGGCGTATCATGCTGAGATCTACGGACGGCCGTTTTCCGCGGAGCGGTTTTTCGTCACCGGATCCGGCATGCAGGCGATCCAGCTCGCCGTGCAGGCTATCGCCGACGCCGGCCAGGAGATCATCGTGCCGTCTCCGTCCTGGCCCAACATCTCCGCTTCCGTTGAAATCCACGGTGCAAAGACGGTCTTCGTGCCCATGCGCGAGGCGTCCGCAGGCTGGGTTCTGGATCTCGACGACGTGGAAGCCGCGATCACTCCGCAAACGGCTGCAATTTTCCTGAATTCACCCAGCAATCCGACCGGTTGGGTAGCCGAAGAAGCGCTCCTGAATGAATGCCTCGATCTGGCCCGCAGGCACGGTCTGTGGATCATTGCCGATGAAATCTACGCACTTTACTTTTTCGGCGGGCAGCCCAGGTCGCCCTCCTTCTATGACATTGCCGAGGACGAGGATCAGATCATCTTCGTGAATTCGTTTTCCAAAAACTGGGCCATGACGGGATGGCGGGTCGGCTGGATGTCCGCTCCGCCTGCCATCGGCCAGGTCATCGAAAACCTGGTTCAATACTCGACCTCCGGCGTGCCGGCGTTTTTGCAGCACGGGGCACTTGCAGCCCTGAGCGAGGGACGGGAGTTCCTCGCCTCCCAGATCGCGCGGGCGCGCGACGGCCGGAGTGTTGTCGTCGGCGGATTGCAGGAAAGCGGACGCATCCGCGTTGTGCCGCCCGAGGGTGCCTTCTACCTGTTTTTCTCCGTCGACGGCGTGGAAGACACACGCCGCTTCGCGCTGGACCTCGTGCGCCAGACGGGGGTTGGCCTCGCTCCTGGCACAGCGTTCGGTCCCGGCGGCGAGACCTACCTGCGGCTGTGTTATGCCCGCAAGCGCGCGCACCTGAAAGAAGCGGTGCGGCGGATTAATGCTTGGCTTCCAGCGTTATAGAAATGCAACGGGTTGCTGGTCTACGTGAAACCCCTTAAACCTTGAATGGACGTGATTTCCATGTGGGTTGAGGGATGGCAGACGAGTTTCTAGTTGATCGTGATGCGGAATTCGCGGCGGTATCGGAGGCGCGACTGTCAAGCGTTTTCGACACGGCGGTTGACGGCATTATCGTGATCAACGACCGGGGCCTTGTCCTTGCCTATAACAAGGCCTGTGAGCGGCTTTTCGGATATGAGGCCGCAGACCTTCTGGGGCGCAACGTCCACAAGATCATGCCGAAGGATTATGCGCAGTCTCACGATCAATATGTCCGCAACTATATCGAGACTGGCGAAAAGAAGATCATCGGCATCGGCCGGGAAGTGAAGGCCCAGCACAAGGACGGCACCGTCTTTCCGATTGAACTGTCCGTCGGCGAGGCAGACACCCCTTACGGACGCCAGTTTATCGGCATTCTCAGGGATCTGAGGTCAAGGAAGGCGATCGAGGAACGCCTTGCCAAGGCGCAGGCGCAATTGCTGCACATGACGCGCCTCAGCGCGCTCGATGAGATGGGGGCCGCGATTGCGCACGAACTCAATCAGCCGCTGACAGCGGTGCTGCTCTATCTCCAGTCGGTCTCCAGGAAAGCCAGAAAAGACGGGTCCGTAGATCCACAGATTCTTTCCGTGCTAGAAAAGGCCGAAAAAGAGGCGGAACGGGCAGGCGAGATCATCCAGAGAATGCGCCAGCTTGTAGAAAAAAAAGCGCCGGAAAGGCAGATGCTGGATGTCACCGAACTCGTGACTTCGTGCCTGGAAATGGCGCAACTCGGAAACGGCGAGATGCAGACGCTGCTGTCGTCCAGTATAGAACCGGGCGTGCCGCCGCTGCAGGCGGATCCGGTCCAGATCCGCCAGATTCTCATCAATTTGCTGCGCAATGCGCGGGAAGCGGTTGCAGACCAGGACGAAAAGCGTGTGAAACTGTCCGTCACGCAGAATGGCGACATGCTTGAATTCAGGGTCACGGACAACGGACCGGGGGTTCCGGACGAGCTTGTCGACAGCCTGTTCCGGGCATTCACCGGTGCGAAGCGCAAGGGCGTCGGATTGGGGCTGGCCATATCGCGTTCGATCGCGCAAAACCATGGCGGCGACCTGAGATTGGAGACCCTGTCCGACGAAAGTGGGGCTTCGTTTTTGTTGACCTTGCCGGTGCACCCGCGCGAAGAAGCAACGGAACAGGACGTTTAACCGGCGAAAAGACCAACGAACCAAGGACGGAAGCAAAATGGAAGCTGGCGCAGAGGCCGTATACATTGTTGATGACGACCCCGCGGTGCGCGATGCGCTGTCGGTACTTTTCAACATGGAAGGCTACGTGGTCGAGACGTTCTCGGATGGTGACACATTCGTCCAGTCCGCCAGCAAATCCGTGCCCGCCTGTGTCATGCTTGATGTTCACATGCCCGGACGTTCCGGCATCGAGATCCTGAAGGCTCTGAACGCCGAGCACTATCCGGCTCCGATATTCATCATTTCCGGGCAGGGCGACATTCCGATGGCCGTCGAAGCCATTCGAAACGGCGCCTTCGATTTCATCGAAAAACCGTTTTCTGCCGAGACGGTTCTGGAGCGCGTCAAGGAAGCCGTGGCTGCCATGAAACAGAGGCAGGACGTCGATGCGTCCCAGACATTCGACGGGGCTGATCTCCTGACACGCCGGGAACTTGAGGTTCTGAAGGAAATCACGGACGGTGCGTCGAACAAGGAAGCGGGCAGAACGCTTGGTATCAGCCCGCGAACCGTCGAGGTTCACCGCGCACGGATCATGGAAAAGCTGAGCGCCCGGAACGCGGCCGACCTGGTGCGCATTGTTTTGGGGCATCCGACCGGAGGGTAGATCCTCGCTCGCTTCGCACAGTTTCCGTCCGTTCACGCAAGTTTTTGGCGATGGACGTAGTACTGCGTACATTCGTGGGGCCAATTGTCGCGTATGTATATTGGTGATTTTGGCAATGCCGCCGGAATCCCCGGAAAAACGTCTTTGGTTGTTCACATTATTGAGGATGATAAAGCTGTTGCCGACGCGCTGACGACAGCGCTCGAACTTCTGAATCATTGCGCTCGCACCTATTTCGACGGTGAAACCTTCATGGCGGAAGCAGACCTGTCTTCCGGCCACTGGGTCATTGTGGATCTCGGTCTGCCCGGTATCAGCGGTGCTGAAATCGTTAGAAAACTGAACAGCCTGGCGTCTCCGCCGAGGATCATTGCGATCTCCGGAAAATCGCGCGCAAGGATTGCCCGCCAGGTGAGCGAGTTCGAAGGGCTCAAGGTTTTGAGAAAGCCGCTGTCCATCGACATGCTGACCGCCGCGATGGCTTGATACGTGCTCCCGCATACGCATTTTCCTTGACCGAAAATGATGCGTGCAATGGCTGCGGCGTATTGCCATATGTAGTTCCTCTTACGCAGTCGACCGAATTCCTTCAATAGATTCCTCGCTTTAGAGTTAAGTCTGCAAGTTGCAAAACGTCGGACGGGACGTTTTGGCGGCAGGGGAACTTTCTTGTTCCATCGGTTTTGAGGGCAGCCTTGCCCTGAGCGATACGTGTCCTGCCGGGGTTGGCAAAGGCCGCGCGAGAATGCGCGTAGGAGGGAAAGATGGCATATTTGGAAGCAGGTGTTGCAGGTCACGGCGCTGGCGCTCGCCCGGGTGTTCCAACGGCGTTGGAACCGGCTCGGGCCGGTTTTGCCGGCGTCGGCGGCAAGGCAAGCGAATATGACACCCATGCCGTCGTCTATTACGAGGGCGACCCGGCAAGACGCCTATACGAACTGGTGCGCGGTTCCCTTATGCTCTACAAGCTCCTGCCGGACGGACGCAGGCAGGTTGTCGAGGTCCTACGTCCCGGAGACATTTTCGGGCTCGCCAACGGAGATGAACACGACTGCACTGCCGAAACGCTGACAAAGTCGCTCGTTCAGGAAATCGATCTCAGGAAAGTAGAGCGTTCCGAAGAGCTTCAGAAAAGCCTGACGAAATGCCTGACCAACCAGATGCGCGCCCTTCATGAGCATGCCGTGCTGCTTGGCCGCAAGTCCGCCGTTGAGCGCGTCGCCAGTTTTCTGATGCACATGGTTCCCGACCGCGGCGGCGTCCACTGCGTTGGCCCGGATGACGAGGACGATGACGGATATGACCTGCAGCTCCATATGACGCGACAGGAAATTGCCGACTATCTCGGTCTGACGATCGAAACGGTCAGCCGCGTAGTTTCGGAACTGAAGCGGCGCGGCGTCATT
>JBCDEN010000385.1:0-4716 GCA_039179715.1 Pseudomonadota bacterium | reverse complement strand
CTCGGCATTGCCGTTCCAACCACCTGGGACGAGTTCGTTGCAGCGCTCGAGAAGGTAAAGGCCTCCGGCAAGACCGCGATCGCACATGGCGGACAGCCATGGCAGGATGCAACCGTGTTTGACGCCGTGGCAATGTCGACCGGCGGTCCGGACTTCTACAAGAAGGCGTTCATCGACCTTGACGAGGAAACCCTCGGTTCCGACACGATGAAGGAAACCTTCGACCGCATGGCCGTGATCCGGTCCTATGTCGACGACAACTTCTCCGGCCGCGACTGGAACCTTGCGACCGCGATGGTCATCAATGGCGACGCCGCCTTCCAGATGATGGGCGACTGGGCCAAGGGTGAATTCCTCAATGCCGGCAAACAGCCGGATGCGGACTTCCTGTGCTTCCGTTTCCCGGGCACGCAGGACCAGGTCACGTTCAACGCCGACCAGTTCGCCATGTTCGCGCAAGGCTCAGAAGTCGGCAAGGAACAGGCTGCACTTGCAACCGCGATCCTGTCGCCGAGCTTCCAGTCCGCGTTCAACGTGGTCAAGGGCTCTGTCCCGGCCCGTACGGACGTCTCCAACGAAGCCTTCGACGCTTGCGGCAAGAAGGGTATGGCCGACCTGAAAAAAGCTGCCGACAGCGGCAATCTTTACGGCTCCATGGCCCACGGCCACGCCAACCCGGCTGCGGTCAAGAACGCCATGTATGATGTGATCACGGCGCATTTCAACGGCGAGTATGACAGCGCGGCCGCTGTCGATGAACTCGTGACCGCCGTTCAAATCAACAAGTAAAATACCCGACGGAAAGCGGTGCACCCGCACCGCTTTCCGGCAGCTGGGGGCCTGAGATGTCTATTTCTGAAGCGGCGAACCCGCGCGGTTCCGTTGTGGACAGACTGCGTGACGCTTTACCCAAAATCGTGTTGAGCCCGACCGTCGCCATTGTCGCGATCTTCGTTTACGGCTTCATCCTGTTCACGCTCTACCTGTCCTTTACCGACAGCCGGATCCTGCCCACATTCGGATGGGTCGGCTGGAAGAACTACGAGAACCTGTTCCGCATCAGGGCGTGGGACACGGCCGTCACGAACCTTGTCATTTTCGGTGTCCTTTACATCGTCATCTGCTGCGCGCTCGGACTGCTGCTGGCCATTCTGCTTGATCAGCGCATCCGCGCGGAGGGCTTCATCCGAACGGTCTATCTCTATCCGATGGCCCTGAGCTTCATCGTCACCGGCGTTGCCTGGAAATGGTTCCTCGATCCCGGCATCGGGGTGGAGGCTGTGGTGCGCGGCTGGGGCTGGACGACGTTCGAATTCGATTGGATCAAGGACAGCGACATGGCGATCTATACGATTGTCATAGCCGCGGTCTGGCAGACATCCGGCTTCGTCATGGCCATGTTCCTGGCAGGATTGCGCGGGATCGACAGTGAGATGATGAAGGCGGCCCAGATCGACGGTGCGTCCACCTTCGCCCTTTACCGCCGCATCGTGATCCCGCAGCTGCGCCCGGCTTTCATGTCGGCCTTCGTGGTGCTCGCCCACATGGCGATCAAATCCTATGACCTTGTGATCGCCCTGACCGGTGGGGGGCCTGGAACGGCGACCGAGTTGCCCGCAACCTTCATGTATTCCTACACATTCACGCGAAACCAGATGGGGATCGGCGCGGCCTCTGCGGTGATCATGCTGATGACGATCGCCGCAATCATCGTGCCTTATCTGTGGTCCGAACTGAGGGAGAAGAAGTGATGGCCTCTGCTTCCGCGAAAAGCTCCTTCAACCTTGCCCGCTTCGTTCTCTACATATTGCTGGCTGTCTTCTGCATCTACTACCTGCTGCCGCTCTACGTGATGGCGGTGAACTCGCTGAAACCCCTGTCCGAGATCACGGCAGGCGGCATGATGGCGCTGCCGCAGGAATGGACGGTTGCGCCCTGGCTCAGCGCCTGGTCGAGCGCACAGGTCGGTGTCGAAGCAACGGGCCTCAGGCCCTATTTCCTCAACTCCATCATCATGGTCGTTCCGGCCGTTGCCCTGTCGACCATGGTCGGCGCGCTCAACGGCTACGTCCTGACGAAATGGACATTCCCCGGCGCGACCATCCTGTTCGGCCTGTTGCTGTTCGGATGTTTCATTCCCTTCCAGATGGTGCTCATCCCGATGGCGCGGATGCTGGGTCTCATGGGCCTTGCCGGATCCGTGCCGGGCCTGATCTTCGTGCACTTTGTCTACGGCATCGGCTTCTCGACGCTCTATTTCCGGAACTACTACGCCGCCTTCCCGACTGAACTGGTGCGGGCCGCGCAGATCGACGGCGCCGGGTTCTTCCGCATCTTCTGGCGCATCCTGCTGCCGTCGTCCGGACCGATCGCGGTGGTCTGCATCATCTGGCAGTTCACCAATATATGGAACGACTTCCTGTTCGGCGCGTCTTTCTCCGACTTCGACAGTCAGCCGATGACCGTGGCACTGAACAACCTGGTGCAGTCCTCCACCGGCGTGAAGGAATACAATGTCCATTTCGCAGGCGCGATCATGGCCGCGCTGCCAACTCTCTTCGTCTACATCGTCGCGGGCCGGTACTTCGTCCGTGGCCTGATGGCCGGCTCAGTTAAAGGATAAGACAATGGGCTTTCTCGACATCAAACAGGCGACCAAGTCTTATGGAGCCGTGCAGGTTCTGCACGAAACCGACATCTCGATCGAAGAGGGCGAGTTCCTCGTCCTGGTCGGACCGTCCGGTTGCGGCAAGTCCACCTTGCTGAATATGATTGCCGGCCTTGAGGACATCACCTCGGGCGAGATCGCCATTCGTGACCGGAGCATGAACGGCGTCAAGCCCGCGGACCGCAACATCGCGATGGTGTTCCAGTCCTACGCGCTCTATCCGAACATGACGGTGAGCGGCAACATCTCCTTCGGCATGGAGATGCATGGCATCGAGAAGTCCGAACGCGAGAAGCGCATCGCGCAGGTCTCCGACCTTCTGCAGATCAAGCACCTGCTCGACCGCAAGCCCGGCCAGCTCTCCGGCGGTCAGCGCCAGCGTGTCGCAATGGGACGCGCGCTCGTGCGCGAACCCGACGTGTTCCTGTTCGACGAGCCGCTCTCCAACCTGGATGCAAAGCTGCGTGTCGACATGCGCACGGAAATCAAGAAGCTGCACCAGAAGCTCGGCACCACCATCGTCTACGTGACCCATGACCAGATCGAGGCCCTGACCCTGTCGACGCGCATTGCGGTGATGTTCGGCGGATACGTGCAGCAGCTCGGAACGCCCAAGGAAATCTACGACAATCCGGCCAACATGTTCGTTGCCGGTTTCATGGGATCGCCGTCCATGAACCTCTTCCCCGCAAAAGTGGTTTCGGAAAACGGTCAACCGGCCGCCGAGGTATCGCTGGCCGATGGAACGAAAGCCTCCATCCCCTTCGCCACGGACACCCTCGCCTCGGATATCGGACGGGACATCATTCTCGGCATCCGGCCGGAGGCCATCACCGACCGGGACGGCGCCGACCGGAACTCGCAGGCTGTCCATATTGTCGACGCACCTGTCGAAGTCACCGAGCCCGCCGGGTCCGACACGTTCGTCGTCAGCCAGATCGGCGGCAAAGATGTCACCGGCCGCTTCCGTGCTGATGTCGCCGTCAATGCCGGGGAAACCTTCCCCTTTGCCTTCAACATGGAAAAGGCTGTCGCCTTCGATCCGCAAAGCGAAAACAGGATCGCCTGACGGGATGAGCGCTGCGCCGGACATTGTCATCGTGGGTAGCGGCATGGGCGGAGCAACCCTTGCCGCCGGGCTTGCAGCTTCCGGTGCCAGGATCACGATCCTGGAACGCGGCCACCGCATTCCCGACGATGCACCGGCACGCGACCCCTGGCGCATCTACACAAACAGCGCTTTCCGCTCCCCGGAAACCTGGCTTGACGAGAAGGACAATCCTTTCGAACCGGGCAACTACTACAACGTTGGCGGCAACTCGAAGCTCTATGGCGCGGTTTTGATCCGCTACCGCGCGCAAGACTTCGACGAGATGCAGCATTATGACGGCGTATCGCCAGCCTGGCCTTTTCGGTACGACGAACTCGCCCCCTGGTACGAAGCGGCAGAGCGGCTTTACAATGTGCGCGGTGACGTTTCCGGCGACGCAACCGAACCGGAACACGAGGGACCCTATCCGTTTCCGCCCGTGGCCGACGAGAACGCAATCCGCATTGCCCGCGAACGCCTTGTGAAAGCCGGCGTCAATCCGTTTTCGCTGCCACTCGGCGTAGATATCGAACAATGGCTCGCAGCAGGCAAAACCGGCTGGGACGGATATCCGGATCTCAGATGCGGCAAGATGGACGCCGAAACCTGCGGCCTTGCAGAAGCACTTGCGCACGGCAATGTCGAGCTGGTCACCGGCGCGGAAGTCACCAACCTCAAGGCCGACCCGGAAACAGGAAAAATCAGCTCCGTGACCTTCGTGAAAGACGGTCAGGAAACAAGGCTGACGCCTGCGATCGTTGCCGTTTGTGCCGGTGCAGTCCAGACGGCGGCGCTGCTGCTCAGGTCCGGTGTTGCCAACAGTTCCGATCAGGTCGGCCGCTGCTTCATGAACCACAATGCAACCGCCATGATTGCCATCGATCCAAGGTTCCGAAACAATGCCGTCTATCAGAAGACCTTCGGCATAAACGACTGGTATCTGTCGGACGGGGATGAG
>JBCDEN010000739.1:0-2293 GCA_039179715.1 Pseudomonadota bacterium | reverse complement strand
CTTGGCACCTTCCTTGACGATGGACTGGGCCAGAACGGTTGCCGTGGTCGTGCCGTCACCAGCGATGTCGTTGGTTTTGGAAGCGACTTCGCGCACCATCTGGGCGCCCATGTTTTCGAACTTGTCTTCCAGTTCGATTTCCTTGGCGACGGAAACACCATCCTTGGTGATGCGCGGTGCACCGAAGGCCTTGTCGAGAACAACGTTACGGCCTTTCGGGCCGAGGGTTACCTTGACGGCGTTTGCGAGTGTGTCGACACCACGGAGCATGCGCTCACGTGCGTCGGAGGAGAATTTTACTTCTTTAGCAGACATAGAGTCGTCTCACCTAAATTTGGAAGTTGAAGAGATCAGGAACGGTTCGCTGTCGGATTAAGCGATCACGCCCATGATGTCGGATTCCTTCATGATCAGGAGGTCTTCACCATCGATCTTGACTTCGGTGCCGGACCACTTGCCGAACAGAACGCGGTCACCGGCCTTGACATCGAGCGCGACGATTTCGCCGCTGTCTTTGCGAGCTCCGGTGCCGACGGCGATGATCTCGCCTTCCTGCGGCTTTTCCTTAGCGGTATCGGGAATGATGATGCCGCCGGCTGTCTTCTCTTCGGAGTCGACGCGGCGAACTACGACACGGTCGTGCAGTGGACGAAATGCCATAAGACTGTTTCCTCTCATGAGCGCGCCCCACGCAGTTGGCAGCGCGCGAGACATGATTATTGGGTTGACTGAAGCAGGAAATCTTTGCCCCTGCTGCATATTGGCACTCCCTCAAGGCGAGTGCTAACAGCGTCTTGGATTTATGCAGCGGCGCTCGTTTTGTCAATGCTTTGTGACGATAATTTAATCCGAAGATCCGGCCGGTTTATCCGCGGTCGCCGCGAGGCGTCGCCAAAGCAATGGCGATATCGGGTTGCCGGCCGCGGCCGCGGATCCGGCCCGGCTACGCCCTAATTGGGTTCTGCGATCGAAAATGGCAAGGTGAAACCGGCTTCTTTTCCGTCAGCCTGATCCTTGAAACGCGTTTCGAGTTGATATGCGCCGGCGGGCAAACCGCTGAACTGGAACGAAAGCGCAGCAGCAAGCTCGCGCTGCTTTGAACGGCCCTGGCCGGAGAATTCCGCGAAATTCTCCTGTTCCGTCAACACTTGTCCTGATGAATTCAGAAGCCGGTAACTCGCGGTCAGGTCAAAGGCAAAGACACCGTCGGTTTCAGTGAAGGCGTAGCCGACAGGTTCCGCGTAGATCGACAGCACCTCGTCGCCCTGAAATTCCGATCCGCTGCGCGGTGTGTACTGGCCGTATGCAGTTCCGCCATCCTGCGTGAAGGTTGCGACCACAAAGGCAAGACCATTCGCTTTCCAGGCGGCATCATACGCATCCTGCGCAGCGGTAAATTCCGTAGCCGGGCTGGAAAGGGAGGAGGACTGCGCAAACGCGGAACATGTCCCGAAAAAAACACCCGTTGCTACCATGATGGCGGAAACGGCCTTACGGGATTTTTTGTTATTGCGCAGCATGATCACTTTCCGGCACGCCTTTAAGTCTTGTCGATTCTTGGCGATTTTTTGCCGATATAGACTGACTGGCGGCGTTACACAAGAAAATGTGTGCAATGCAGTAAACAATAGCCGGTTAAATGCTGCGCGCCGTCCAGGACTGACGTTTGCGGTAGATCGTCGAGGGGCTGATTTCCAGCGCTGCGGCGGCCATGGCAATGTTGCCGTCAAAGGCATCGAGAGCGTCTTCGATGATCTTGCGCTCCTGGGCCCACAGGGGTTCGATCGCGCCGAAAGGCCGGCTTGGCACGCTGACGCGCGACCGTTCCCTGGAAAGGTCGATGACCGCATTCGGGCGCCCGCTCTGATCGCGAATGACCATCGGCAGCATATCGAATGTCACTGCGGCACCTTCGTTCATGACAACGATCTGGCGGACGGTGTTTTCGAGCTGCCGAACGTTGCCCGGCCAGCCATAGGACAGGATACGGGCCTCGGCATCCGCATCGAAGCCTTTGAAGCTCCGGCGTTCTTCGGTGGCGTACCGCGTCAAGAACGCTTCCGCGAGGGGCAGGATGTCATCCCTGCGCTCTCTGAGCGGGGGCAGGTGAACCGGGAGAACGTGAAGCCGGTAGTAAAGGTCTTCCCGGAAGCGCCCGGCCGTGATCTCCGCAACCGGATTTCTGTTGGTCGCGCAGATGATGCGGGCATCGACTTGGCGCGATTGCGTGTCGCCCAGTCGCTGGAACGTGCCGGTTTGCAGGAACCTCAACAGCTTGCTTTGCAGCATCAGG
>JBCDEN010000616.1:0-3061 GCA_039179715.1 Pseudomonadota bacterium | reverse complement strand
GGGTGCGGCCCCTTTCATAGGTCCATCACCTAGTCGACGCCGCGCCGCTTCAAGGCCTCGGAGATGCGTTTGCGGACAGCCTGATCGGAGAATGGAAAGGAGCGGAAGAAGTGCTCCTGCGTGATCGGCTGCTGTTCGGCATGGACCCGCGCGGCCCAATATGCGGCTTCCTGATCGTTGCCGGCAAGCTCGTTGGTGAACATGGCGATGACCCGGATCAGACTGTGCGCACCGGGTGCGCGCGCCGCCCGATCCGCCCAGAGCGCGGCCTCCTGGTCATGGCCGTCGATCGAGAGGCTGAGGGACCGCGTTCCGAGCATGGCATAAAGCAGGGGATCGAGCGGGCTCAGGCCCCGGGCTTCGTCGGCCAGGCGCATGCCGTCCGAGCTGGACCCCGTAAGGGTTTCCGTCCAGGCCCGGGCATAGAGGCCCTGCGCAAAATTCGGGCTGAGCGAGGTCGACCGGTGCAACCAGGTCTTCGCGCCGTCGAGATCACCGGTGAGCCACAGCGATCTGCCCATGTTGAAATTCGCGAAGGGATCCATCGGATCGATTTCAATGGCGCGTTCTGCGGCCCTTCTGGCGGCATCGACGGCAAAGGACCGGTTATCGGAATAGTTCATGAAAGCCGTCTTGAAATGCGCAAAGGAGAGCGCGGCGTGGGCGCGGGCAAAGCCCGGCTCCATTGCCACCGCCTTCTTGAACATGGCCATGGCGACTTCGTTCTCAGCGGCATCAAAGCGGTACAGCGACTGCAGCCCGAGGTGATAGGTGGTCCAGACGTCGATGTTCTCAGGCGATTGCAGTTGCGCCCGGGAGGCTTCGCTCAAGGGGATCTGGACCTCGATCGCGAAGATCACCTCGGCAATGATGGTTTCGCGAACGTCGTGCACGTCCTCGATCGAGGTCTTGATGCGGTCCGCCCAGATGACCTGACCGTCGAGCGTCTCCGTCAGGACGACATTGATGATGACCTGATCAATGAATTTTTCGACGCTTCCCGTCAGGACGTACCGGACGCCAAGCTGTGTGCGGATGTCCTGAAGGTCGCTGTCTCGGGAGCCGAAGCGGAAAGAGGAACCGCGCGCGATGACCGAAATCCAGCGCAACCGGGCAACCGCCGCGATAAGCTCATGCGGGATGGCTTCGCCAAGCGTCCGGGCGACAGGATCCTCGCCAATGGCGTCGAACTTCAATATGGCGATGGACGGACGCTGCGATGCCTCCCGTATCGGAACGTCTTCGCTCACGGATGCGGTATCGGCCGATGCTTCAGCTGCCGCCGGCCGGGAGAGCGTTTCAAAAGGAGCAACCCAGCGCAGGCCGCGGCCGTGCACGGTTTTTATCTTCTCCTGCTTCGCGCCGGAATCCTCGACAGCGGACCTGGCCGATTTCACGCAGGTCGACAGCGCGGCGTCGGAGACGGCGCGGTCGTTCCAAAGAACCGAGTTGATCTCGTCCTTGGAGACCATGCGGTCATGGTTGTCGATGAGCAGTTTGAGAAGATCGAGGGCCAGCGGCTCGATACTGACAGGCTCACCCTTGAACCGAAGCTCCTGGCGCGTCGTGTCGAGCTCGAAATCCGCAAAGCGATAAATCATGGCTCACCATAACAAACTTCCGTAGCGGGGAGAATTGCTTAGATGGCGCGACTCGATGCGGAGCCACGTTTGCGGTTGGTTCTCGTTTGACCCGGTGGCCGATCGGCACTTTGCCCCGAAGACGGGTATGGCCACGCGGTTGTGTGCAGCTGCCTCAGAGCCAGAAACGGCGGGTCTCCCGGGTGGCTTCCCAATTGCCTTTCGCGTGCTGCCACATCGTCTGGCACTGGGATTCGTGCCATCCGATCACGAAGCCGATGGCCTGACCGATCGCCACTGCGTCCTTGCCGCCGGCACCGACCTTCTCCGGCAGGGTTTCGGCCATGGCAACATCGTTGAGATACCCGAAAATGTCCTGAAGCTTTTTCATCCGTTTCAGGAAGGGTTTGACCGTGTCCGCCGGGTAGAGAGAATTGAAGAACTCGATGCCGTAGCGCATCTTCTTCATCGCCTTGCGCATCTCGTGGCGCTCGGGGATCGTGAGGTCTTCCAGACGCTTGCCGTACCGGAGCACCTTCTTCCACTGTTTGGCGAGTGCCTTGGAAGAATAGGCCTCGATCGGCTGCGCCAGCATCGTTGTCTGGTCGAAATTCTCCGGATCGAGCCAGCCGCGGCCTTCGGTATAGGCGGCAAGATCGAGCAGGAAAGCGTTGACCTCGGCGGATTTCAGATGCGCGACGACGGCATCGCGCGTGTCCTCGCTCCGGGAGGCGCCGAGTTTTGCCAGAAGCGCATCAAGGGAGAGATTTTCGGGTGCCTTTGATGCCAGCGGCGCAACGATCTCGTCGATCAGAACGTCAAGATCGCGCATTGATCCGGCTTCGCCCGCAATCGTTCTCGCCATCCGGTCAAGAGGTGTTGCGGTTGCAGGGTTGAGGACGGGTCTGAACAGCCGGAACGCACTGCGAAGCCGTCTCAGGCCGACACGCAATTGATGCGGGCCTTCCGGGTCCCTGGAACCGATGACGACAAGCCGGTTCTCCGACACCTGTTTCAGGCAGGAACGGAGAACATCGCGGAAGGCCAGTTCGACGCTGGTGCCGGGGCTGAAGCTGATCTTCTCCGCAAAACAGGGTTCAGGAGAGCCGGGTGCGCTGCCTTCGGCGAAGCGGTAGCCGCGCTCGGCCTTGCTATAGGGGGAAAACCGGAAAGGCGCATCTTTCAAAAGCGCTCTCGCCGCGTCGAAAATCGCCTGGCTCGGCCCTTCAAGCAGCTCCATCTCAAGCTCGGCAAGCGGCTGGCTGCCGTCACCTGCCAGGATGTTTCCCGTGTCGAAAGCCAGTTCTATCCGGGCGTCGTCGCTTTCGCGCGTGAGCTCACGGGTGGTGCGTTTCATGACGGTTTCAAAGCACTCTTGCAAGGGCGCGCCGCCGATGGCCTTCGTCAGGACCTTGGCCACCTCCGGATCCTCGATCACCGAAAAATCAAGCGCCCGGCCCTTCACCGGATGTTCGGCTTCG